>PEUF01000041.1 GCA_002780795.1 Candidatus Roizmanbacteria bacterium CG02_land_8_20_14_3_00_36_15
CGAATAGATGGTTGATCAAAGTTGTTTAATAGGAAACGTTTAAAAGTTATTAAGTTAAGGGAAAAACAAATTACCCTTGACATTTATCATAGATGAAAAAATTTGATCTTGAGGATCGGACTGCCAAACTTGGCGAGAATATTATTATCTTTTGTCAATTACTAAGAATAACGATTTTTAATGAACCATTAATCAAACAACTTATAAGAAGTTCAACTTCTGTTGGCGCAAACTATATGGAAGCTAACGGTGGAAATTCAAAAAAGGATTTCAAAAATAAAATAAGTATATGCAAAAAAGAAGCTAAGGAAACTCTTCATTGGTTAAGAATGCTTGCTGTAACAAATAAGGATCAACAAGAAAGATTAAGAAAGCTTTGGCAAGAAACTCATGAAATCGTATTAATATTTGCAAAAATATTATCCAGTTCAAAATAGTCTATTAGAATATTGAAGTATTTATTATTGAATAAAAATTAATTATTAATTTATTTATTATTTTAAATATTCTTTCTCTTTCAAATAAAGAGTGAGGTTTTCTTTCCAATCACGCATTTTGTTTAACCCAAGTTTCTTCAGCTTGGCGTTTTCGAGAACAGAGTATGGCGGGTATTTAGCCCGGCTGTTATATTCTTGTGAAGACACCGGTGTACATCGAACATCCATTTTCATCAATTTAAAGATCGCACAGGCAAATTCGTACCAAGAACACTGTCCTTCGGCCGTCATATGATAAAGACCATAGTGGCTTGTTTTAAATAAGGCAAGAAGATTTTCCGCCACATTCTTCGTATATGTTGGCGTACAAATCTGGTCGTTAACGACTCTTACTTCGCCCTTTTCTTTTCCCAGTTTAATCATCATTTCGACAAAGTTGCCACCTTTTCCCAAAGAACCAACGACACCAAACAGACCGCACATTCTTAAAATAAAGTGTTTCGGTGTCGTTAAACGAGTGACATACTCACCGGCCAGTTTTGAGACACCGTAGGTGCTTATTGGACCGGGACAGTCTTCTTCGCTATATGGTTTTTTTCTTTTCCCGTCTTGTCCAAAAACGTAATCGGTACTAAAAAAAGCTAATTTCCAGTCATTTTTGAAACAAAGCTCAGCCAGTTTTTTTTCGGCGACGACATTAACTAAAAAAGCGGGCTCGGGATTATCTTCTATATCGTTTACCCGATGAAAAGCAGCCGTGTTAACAACCAGATCGGGTTTAATTTCTTCCAAAACCTTTTTTGTTTTATTTTCATCGGTAATATCAATCTCCTTTGTCGTTAAAGAAATAACTTGGAAAAAATGATCGCGGGAAAAAACTTTAACGATATCCGTTCCCAGTTGACCGTTAGCACCAATTAAAGCTATTTTCTTCATTTTAATAATTTTAAATTTCGGATTTTGGATTTGTTTGGGATTTAGGATTTCGGATTTAGGATTTTGTATCTTTTAATATCTGCCTCAACCATCATCTTTGCCAACTCTTCAAAGTTTGTCTTCGGCTTCCAACCTAATATTTTCCTCGCCTTATCAGACTTGGCCCGTAACTCTGGCACCTCGGACGGGCGCTTAAAAAGAGGATCAACGACGACATATTCTTCCCAGTGGGGGATTCCGGCAAACCTAAAAGCCAATTCGACAAATTCTTTTACCGAATGATTCTCTCCAGTACCAACAACAAAATCATCACCCTTTTCTTGTTGAAGCATGAGATACATCGCTTCGACATAGTCACCGGCAAACCCCCAGTCACGTTTCGCCTCCAAATTTCCCAGATGAAGGTTTTTAGCTAAACCGATTTTTATCTTAGCCACAGCGTCGGTAATTTTGCGCGTCACAAACTGAGGCCCGCGGATGGGCGATTCATGATTAAATAAGACTCCATTACTGGTAAAAATTCCATATGCTTCGCGAAAGTTCACCGTCAACCAATAAGCATAGACCTTGGAAATGCCATAGGGACTGCGGGGGTGAAAAGGCGTCTTTTCATCCTGGTATCCATTAGTGTGTTGCAATCCGAACATCTCCGACGTCGATGCCTGATAAAATTTGGTCGTTGGCGAAAACATCTTGATTGCGTTCAAAAGATGAAGGACACCGAGTGAGTTTACCTCGGTAGTCAATCTTGCCTGTTCAAAGGAAGCGGCAACAAACGACTGAGCGGCCAGGTTATAGATTTCTGTCGGCCTGATAACGCGAATTAAATTTAGCAATGAAGCTTCATCGGCCATATCGCCTTCTACATAGTCAACCTTATCGGCAATCTTTAAATACTCCAGGTTGCCAAAATTAGGGTTGGAATAACGCCGAACTAGACCGTAAATCTTGTAATCTTTCTCTAAAAGAAACTTCGCCAAATAAGGTCCATCTTGACCCAAAATCCCTGTAATAAGAGCAGTTTTTGCCATAACGAATAACTTTAATTATTAATAAAGTAATTATACAACATGCAAAAAGTCTATGCTTAATTTTTAGTTTTTAGTTTTTATTCAGTTCTTAATTTTTAAATATTTAAAAATTAAGAATTAAAAATTGATTAAGAACTAGAAATTAAAAATTAGAAACTAATTTATAGTAAAATATAATCTATGCCTCAGCGGATCTTAAATTTTATCAAAAAACCCACCAGCAAACATATCATTATTAACGGCATCGGCAACTACCTAAACGTTTTATTTACCGCCTTTTTTGCCCTGATATTGGTTAGGATCATGACGCCAGCCCAGTACGGCATTTTAAGCGTCCTTCTGGGTATCGCTTATGTTCTCGCCAACATTCTGGACTTTGGCACCTCGGCTACCATCTATTCTTATCTACCGTTGATGATCGAACAAAAAGCAGCTAATCTTTACCGATTTCTGAAAAGCACCTTTTTTTATCAGACTTTTTTTTCGCTGATCGTCATTATCGTTCTCTTCTTTACCTTTCCTTTTTTAGACAAGGTATTTTTCAAAACCGGCGCTCCTTCTTGGGAACTTTACGTCACCACTTTTTCCGTCCTGTTTCTTCTTTGGCAAAATTATGCCTTAAACTGTCTATTTGCTGCTAAAAGATTCCTCTCGGCTAATATCTATCTTAATATCTCTAATTTTTTAAAGACCGCAGTCATTTTCTTTCTTCTCTGGACGAAAACCGTTTCTATCGGAGCGGTTATCTTTGTCTTCGGTATTTTAGGTCCGCTGATCTTTTTTTTCTTTGTCTTTCTTGAAAAGAAACATGTTTTTTATAAAATCTTTAAAGCCGAGGTTAAAAAGGAAGAGTTTCGTTTTGCCTATACTTTGACCTATTTTATTGCCTCACAGTTTTTTAATCTTGGACTGCGGATGGATCTGTTTTTGCTTTCCTATTTCCGCTCAAAACAAGAGGTTGGTTACTATGGACTTTCCCAAAAAATCATCCTTACCCTTCTGGCTTCCATCACCAGTATCACTCAAGTTTTATCCCCGTCATTCTCCAAAGCGAAAACTAAAAACCAGATCCGTTCATTATTAAAAACGGGCTTCCTATACCTATTAATCCCAGTCGGCTTGTTCCTACTGTTGTTTTTTACTCCGAATCAGGTATTTTATCTTTTCTTCACCAACAAATTTGCTCAAACCGCCGTTATTACTAAAACCTTAAGTCTGCCTTACATCGTTTATACTTTAGCCAATCTACCTCTACTGTTTATCCTCTTAACCATCAAAAAACCGGCGATGGTCTTAGTTTCTAATATTCTCTTTTTCCTAGCGATGACTATCGGTTGCTACTTTTTAATCCCGGTTTATGGGGTATTCGGACCGCCATACGCCATCGTCATCGGCTTTTCTCTTTCTTTGATTAATATTACTTTGGCGGCTGTCTGGGAGTATAAAAAAATAAAGAATTGAGACTATTTTTTAACTATCTTATAAATCGTTATCCCGGGCAAACTATATTTTTTAGCCGAAGGAAAATATTGCTTGCCAAACTGCTCGGCCTCCCAGGAGTCAAATTGACTGATATCTTGATACGGTATTTCGGAAAAAACAATCAGCTCTTTTGATTGTGAGTATAAAAATTCCGAGTCAGCGATATAACCAGCCTTGCGAAAAAAATATCGATACTCATAACCGATGGTGGCTAACAAATTTTGCTTGGTGATCTGAATAATATTAAAGTTCGTTGGGCTAACCAGCTTATTTTTAATTACAAAATCGACAGCTTTCTCAAATCGCTCCGGCGTCCTCCAGGAAGGTTGATACAAAGTCTTAGGAAAGTAAAATAACTGAAAAGCAATCATCAAGGAAAAAAATATCATTGATAAAAGATTATTTTTAAAACTTAAAAAGATAAAAATAAGGTTAAAGAACAAATAAAAAGCCAGGCCAAAAAGATAGTGGGGAATGAATTGAAATCGTAAAATGACCGCGGCCAATAATAAGGTCAATAGGGAATTTAAATAGATTATTTTTATTTTACAATCTGGTTTCCGAAAATGAAAAATTATTCCGAGAATAAAATAGATAAATAAAGGATTAATTAAAACATAGCTCTTCATGCTTTCTGATAAAAACCAGATATTGGCTAAAACGTTTTTTTTGCCTGATAAACCGCCGGGAATATTGGTATTGTTTACCCACTTTAGATAAGACTTGTCAATAAAGGTGTTTTTTAGCATGACAAAGTGATGAGTTAATTCAAAGATCGCTAGAGGCAGAAAACTCAAAATTAAACCGAGCAAAAAAATTCTTAGGCGTTTTTTTTCTTTGGTAATTTTCCAGAAATAAATAATTAATCCTGGAAAAAAAATAAAAATAATAAAATGGAAATTGACAACGACACCGTATAGGAAACCTAAAAACCCCAGCCAAAGATCGTTTTTTGAATTAAAAAAATAGACTTCGGTTAACAAAAATAAAAATAGCGGAATAAAAGAATAAGCGTTACTGGGATTGCGACTACCAATAAGAAATAAGGTTGAAAGAGCTAAAACTAAACCAGCTGATAATCTTTGAATAAACTTAAATTTCTTGGCGCTGCGGACAAAAAAATAGCCAACGGCTAAAATAAACAAAAGAGCATTAAAAAAATGAATAGAAATAAGCTGTCTTCCCGATAAAAGGTACGCCGGGACAAAAAGGTAAAAATAATATGGACCAAGATACAAGCCGCCAAAAGTAAGTTTCGGCCCAAGCCAGACAATCTTTCCTTGCGAAATTCTTAAGATTTCATGGGCGTCTCGGGCGAAGTCGGGATGGTAAAATAAAGATTGTTTTAATTTATATGAATAAAGTAAAAAAACTAAAAGACAAATAATCGCCGGCAATAATATCTTTATTTTTTTCATAGCGGTCTTATAAAGTTCGTAGAATACGGATTTGAGCAAATGGCACGCGTGGCTGCCAAGTCTATAATCTGACCCTACGCCTACTAGCTTGCTGCATTTGCGAAAAGACGTATCTAAGAACTTTTAATAATATTACTGTTTTAGTTGTAACTGATAAATATTACAGACATTATAACAACCTGACTGCCTCAAAATTAACTCAAAATCGTTTTTCAAATCATCAAATCTTTCCTGCCAATTGCGTAAATTTGCCACATAGTAATTGGAAACAAATACTGACTGGTTGGTTTTTAAAAGTTTTCGATAATATTCTCTTAAATTAGTCACTCCCATCTGCTCTAAAAATCCGTTTCTGCCGGGAAAAAAATCTTGGCTTTCCATCAGCGGTAGATAACGAAACTGTTGGTTATAGAAGAAATTGATATAAAACGGGGGTAAAAAGGTCCCTAGGTAACTACCGCGAAACTCTTTTTGTTTAAAGAATTGGTTAAATTTTTGTACCGCTAAATAGTTCCACGGATCCTCCTTATATTTGAAATTCAAGCTCAGCTGTTTTTTAAAGGTGATGATTAAACGTTCGTTTGGCCGATAACCGAAACTTTTCGCCGTTAATAAAATTGCTAACAAAACAATAATCAAAATAGTCGTCAACAACCGACCAAGCTTTCTTTGTATATACTCAACCAAGAAACCAAGTGGAACCAACCATAAAGGGAAAACAACTAATAAATAGCGAGCGTCCTGAACATAAAAAAATGACATAAAAATAATCAAGCCGGCAATGAACGTTAATAACGTCACCATTGCCAACCTCGAACCCTTCTTTAATAAACCAATAAATAAACCGATTAAAATAAAAAAGCCGGCGAAAGGAACAAAAAAATGTTCTTGGAACCAAAGATAATGAGTTTGACCACCGAATAAATTACCTAAGTAGAGTTTTAAATTAGGAATAAAATAAGCAACGGAAAAAATTTTTGCGCCGCCTACATCTTTTTGAACCAATAAAATTTTGCTGAAATAAAGATAAGAAATAAAAACCAAGCCGATGACGACCGATGAATAAATAAATGTCTTACGGAATGGTTTCCCCGTTTTCTTCAGAAATATTTTTATCATGACAAATAAATAGAAAGTCAGTCCTAAAGGAAGGTTGGAAAATTTAATTAACCAAAGAAGCACACCCCACACAGCTAACAAAATAACGTTGATTTTTGTCGTTTTGCTTAAAAGAAGATATAAACCGCTCATCAAAAAAAACAAACTGATATTCTCTGCCATTAACAAAGACGGTAGATTATAAATATAAAAATTAGTGACAAACATAAATGATAGTAGAGCGACTACTAACAGATTTTCCCTGAATATTTTTTTTAGAATTAAATTGAAAAATATAATTGTTCCTAACAGTAATAGAATATTGGCATAGTAAAAAGCGCGGACGTCGCAAAGGACGGCAAAAAATGGCACCAGATAAAAAGAGTATAAGGGAGGAACAATCTGCTCGGCCCGCCAACTAAAAACGCTCATATTAAAACCTTTTCCATGAATTAGATTCCAGGCCGGCGCCGAGTAATAGAGAGCGTCAGGGAATGGTTCCAGATTAGCCACAAGAGACCTGACTCCGAACGGGTTTTTAAAACTCAGACCAAGAAAGATTAATATGCTAATAAAAACTATCAACCAAAATAATCGAGTTTTACTAAGCATAATTGATAAATTTAATCATGAACCCAAATTTCGAGATTCAGTTCACGAAAGGATTTTTCTTCTTGCAAATGAAAATGGTAATCGACCAATGTCTTTTTATAATCATATCCATAAATTTCGGCTGAGTAGGGAATAATGATGATTTTTTGCGGTAAACTCGTTGAACTCTCCAAACTCGTCAACTCGTTAACCTTTAAATCCTTTCTATAATATAACAAAGGGTCTGATGACGATTTAATCATATAGACTGGTTGGTCTTTCGGTAGAGTTTGCGCCAAACTTTTCCAGTCCTCTCGATGAAACTTAGCGCCAGTAAGATATAAACACGAAAAAACAAAAAAACCAATCAAGACAATCTTTCTAAACATTGGATTGTCCTTTAACGAAAAAGAAAGTAATAAACACATGATCGGAATCAGATAGAGGAATCTAAAATATTGAAGTAGGGGAGTGACGAAGGAAACGGCAAAACCCAAAACTAATGGAAAAATAAATAAATAAATAAATAAATTAACGGCATTGAGATTTGATATGTGGATTTGAGATATAACAAATATGCTCCATCCACCCGCCATTAAGTAGTATAGCCACTTTGGATAAAAGTCGATTCTGCCGATCGAAAACTTAATCGGTATCAATAATAAATTTTTAATATTCGCTTTCCCCAAAACCAACGACCAGTTGGTCACATTGGATAAAGATATTTTGGCATTAATAAGTTGTTGATAAAGTAGGGGAGAGATTGCTAAAAAATAAACAAATACTGCAAATAAACAAATAAAGAAATTTCTAAATTGCTTTTTATATAAAAAATAAAGTAAGAAAGCTGTAATCAAAAATATCGATCCATAAAAAGTCATCAACGATAAAAATACAAATAAATTAAACAAGATTTGAGATTTAAGATTTGGATTTACGTTTTGACTTTTGCCTTTTGACTTTTGAATTCGCAACATTTTTTCGAAATAATACAAGGCTACGGTGAGAAAAAATGTTGTCGCCATGTACATTCTTGCTTCCTGACTGTAATAAACAATCAGCGGATTGAAAAGAAAAAAAACCGCCGCAAACAAGCCGGCTCTATAGCCATACATCCATCTAACCATTTTATATATAACGTATCCTGTAGCCAAACTAAATAAAACCGACGGCATCCTAAGTGAAATTTCCGAGTAGCCGAAAAAATTAGTCCACAGTTTCATAAACCAGTAGTAGAGCGGGGGATGAAAATCGTTCAGTAAGAATCTACTAACAATCTGTGTCAATTTGTATTCTTGAACCACTCGCGCCGTCGTCGCCTCATCCAGCCAGAGAGATTGGTTAAGTCCAATAAGACGAACTAAAAATGCTAAAGTAAATATAAATATTAATTTCTTCTTCATTTGTTATAATTTTATAACACTAATAATCAATAGCCAACAACTAGTTTATGCGGTGGTAGTTCAGTGGTAGAATGTCTCCCTTCCAAGGAGAAGGTCAGGGGTTCAAATCCCCTCCACCGCTCAAAAATGATTATTTTCATCAAGGGATCAATTAATTCTGGCAAGTCCTACTGTCTCCAAGATATTAGCTAAAAAAATAACCAACACAGTAATCCTGGAAATTGATGTATTAAGAAAGTTTTATTGATTGGTTACTATTAGAAGAATCAATACCCATAAATCTTGAGAATGCTTGTTCATTAATAAGAAACTTTGCCAAAAAAAATATAAATGGTAAATCGACCGAAGAAGTACGATGTCATTCTTCCTAAACATTTTTTTATATCAATAGCCTTATTGTAACCCTTTATTTATGTCTAGGTTGCCATATCGAGATATATAAAAGCTTGACAGTTTGTAAAATTTATAGTTAAATATAAGTAAAGGTTCCCGCTTGATAACAAGAGCCCCTGGGCTCTTCCCAAAAGGATAGTCAGGCGGGTCAATTGTTATAAGGATAATATTCAGTAATTCCTCTTTGAAATATTGAAAATTCACTCTTAATTTTTGATTTAATTTGATTGATCGGTCTTAGTTCTTTTCTTTCATTTTTGACATAGATTGCCCAACCACAATAATCTGCTATTTGACAATTCAAATCTGCTTTTGATTGATGAAAATAAATATAGAAAGGTTTTTGACAGTGCTGTTTAAGATATGTTTTTAATGATTTCAGAATTGTTTGTCTTTTGTTGTCTGTAAAAAGGTTGTCTAAAACAACAACGATTTTTTCTATAGAGGTTGAATTAAATCTTTTGAAAATATATTGCAAGAGCGTTTGACATACAATACGGTAAAATTCTGCCCCAATAATTCTTGACATAATTTTCCCTTTTTTTGAACACATCTCACTATAAAGGCTTGGATTGGCCTTATTTTTTTGTGCAACAACAGAATCAACATAAAAATCATCATATCCAGAAATTAAACCATAAATTCCATCTCTCACAATTTGTTTATCTTCAGTAGCATGAAAATATTCTTGATCTGTTTTTTCTGATAAAAGTTGATAACGATATTCTAATAATTTTTCGCGTTCATTAAGAGGTCTAATTGTGCTGATTGCAGTCAATATAAAATATTTTGTTCCATCTGAGGAAAAATCAAAATTGCCTGATTCGTCTATAAAAATAAATAATGTTTTATTATTCATGGTTTTTCTTTTGGATGGACAAAAAACTTAGGATCTACTATAACTATTCCTTCTTCGTTACTACAAAAAACTCCATTCTCCACAGGTATTTGATTATCCGATTCTTCAAAGCGTTTCTTTGTAAATGACAATGCAAACTTTCGAGCATTATTCATATCAGCAGAAAGTTTGGCTTTATCTTCAAGATATTCACCGGTAACCCATACAAAATATTCCTTGACTAATTTATTATTTTCAGGGTAATCGCTAATGAATGAAATAATAATACGCCAAGTTTCAACGTTTTCTTTTACAGGTACAGCATGGAGAATTTTTATACGTATATTATACGTAAGTCCAATTTCATCGGTTTTCATAGTCTTGTTTTTAATTATTTTATCAGAAAAATAAAGATCATTAAAACTTAATACTTGTTTCTTTAGTTATTTTCTGATCTATATTTTATAAATCATCAAAATTTGGTATATAATACTTCTTAGCGGATTGTTGATAAAAGGTTCTAATTTTGTTCACTAGCCCGCTCAGAAGATAAAGTTGTTCATTTGTCCCAACCATTCGGATGAACTTTATACCACTTAACCAAGGATTCGATCGAATCCTTGATCGTCCTCTTCGGCTCCCAGTTTAAGACCTTTTTGGCTTTTTTTACTGAAGCGATTTTCTTCGGATCATCACCCTGCCGTGGCGTTGTTTTCTTAAGTGAGAACTTAACGCCAGTTACTTCTTGTACTTGATTAACAACTTCCAAAACGGAGCTTCCTGTCCCTGTCCCCAGATTAATTATCTCGCCGAATCTGTCTTTGTCCTCCGAAGCTTTAGCGAAGAAGGATAATTTTTTAACCGCTAGTAAATGCGCCTTATTGAGGTCAACGACGTTGATATAGTCGCGAATCGGAGTCTCATCCGGCGTGTTAACCTCGGGACAGGTTAGATAAAAAGGTTCTATGCCTAAAGCACCACGAACGGCATTTTGCACTAACAACGTGGACGGTTTTTTTGAATCACCAATCAACCCATCGTCTGAGGCACCGCAAACATTGAAGTAACGGAGGATATAATACTGTAATCCTTTTAGTTTTCCAAACCACTGAATTATTTCTTCAACCATTTTTTTGGAAACACCATAAGGGCTGGAAGGATTAAGCGGGTGTTTCTCGTCGATAGGAAAGTATTCGGCCTCGCCATAAACAGCGCAGGTTGAGGAAAAAATAATTTTTTTTATATTATATTTATCCATCGTTTGCAGTAAATTTAACGATCCGCAAACATTATTAGAAAAATATTTTTCCGGATATTTCATCGACTCATCAACCACACATGAAGCCGCGTAATGAACAACTGCGTTAAATGAAGATTCTTTTTTAAAGATAGGGGAAATGTCTTCGTTCAAATCAGCTTCATACACCCTTAGAGTGTCTGAACCGAACTTTTTCTGAAGTAACTCTAAAGGCTGACGGTAACCGGTAGAAAAATTGTCCAGCGCCACCACTTCATAGCCATTCTGAAGAAATAGATAGACAGCCACCGAACCAATATAACCCCCCGCGCCTGTGATTAAAATTTTTTCCATATCTACATTATAAAACTTTTGACTTTTCACTTCTAACTTTTAACTTATTTATTGGGTGCCAGTGGATTCTTCCTTCCGCCAAATAAATTCCTCCAAAAATTAAAATTCCTCCAAGAATATAAAATATATTCGGATATTCATGAAGTAAGGGAGCAGCTACAACTATAGCAGCCAAAGGATCAATATAGGTAAAGACTCCTATCTCTTGAGCTTTAAGTTTTGAAACTCCATAATAAAAAAGAAAGTAGGAGAGGGCGGAAGAAAAAAATACTCCAAATATTATTCCTGTCCATCCAGCAATATTAAGAAAGGAAATATCCCAACCGGCAAATTCTTTTGGTATAAATGGTATGAAAGTCAGACTACCAAATAAAAATGCGATAGCTGAAACTTGAATGGGTTTTATTTTTTTTAGAACATCATGTCCGATAATTGTCTGAAATACTGTCCCTAAGGTAGCTATCAAAATAAAGACATTTCCTTCAACAGCGCCTATGGCTAATTCTTTTCCATTTAAAATAAGTGGAGATAAAATGATAAATAATACACCTGATAAAGCGATTAACATACCTGTCAACACTCTTAACTTTGGTCTCTCCTTCAGAAATATTATTGATAACAAATAAATAAATATTGGTCCGGAGGAAGCTATAACCGGCACATTAATACTTTCCGTTTTTTCTAATCCCAAAAAGAAAAAGGAAATATTTATAGTAATCCCAAAAAATCCTACGAGAAGAACCTCCAGCCATTGACGTAGCGTCAATTTTTGCCATTTTCCGATTGCTAATGGTAAAAAAATTAAACCGGCGAAAGAAAACCTGATAAATGCCAGTATAAAAGGGGGAATATTTGTTAGGGAAAACTTAAAAATTGGCGAGGCCATACCCCAGATAAAATTAGCGATGATGAGGGCAAGAATTGGATTCATTAAATAAGTTTATAAAGTTTTTAAAGTTTGTAAAGTTCTTAAAGACATTTCTTTATAAACTTTATGGACTTTACTAACTAGTTTTTCTTCTTCTGAAAAAAAACTATCAACTCTCCAATCATTCCCGTCATCACCACCTGTATGCCGACGATGACAAGAAGCATTCCTAAAAATAGTATTGGCCGACGATATAAGAGAACGTGATAGAAAAGCCGTTCTACCGCCAAATACATAAGGATAACGTTTCCCATAAAAAATAAAATTGTTCCAAATATGCCGAAAAAATGAAGCGGTTTTTCCGAAAATTGGTAAAGGAAATAAGCGGTTAAAGTATCAAGAATTCCGATGAAGAGCTTTGATTTACCAAACTTAGATTTACCAAACTGCCTGGGATGGTTTTTTACCTCAATCTCAACCACCTTGTATCCTTTGTAAAAAGCATATAGAGGAAAAAAACGAAAGTTATTTCCATAGAAGGTAAAGTCCTGTAATACTTCTTTTTTAAACGCCTTAAAACCACAGTTAATATCGGTAAAAGGTGAACGAAAAAATATTTTTAAAAAAAGTTTGGCTATGAATGAATAGGTTTTAATAATAAAATTATCCTGTCTGTCTTGTCTTATTCCGTTGACAAGATCGTAACCTTGACCTATTTTTTCTAGTAATCGAAGAAGATCATTCGGCTCGTCTTGAAGGTCAGCATCCATAAAAATAATTACCTCGCCGGATGAATTTTCTATGCCGGTCTGCAAAGCCTTTCCTTTCCCAAACCTCTTCCGGTGGCTAATTAGTTTAATTTGGTAATTTTGAGTTTTGAACTGCAATTTTGAATTTTGAATTTTGAATTTTGAACTATCATCGCTTCCATCATCAACCAATATAATCTCTGCTTCTTTTTTTATCTTTTCTAAAACTTCAATTAAATGTTTAATTAAAGTAGGCAGGCTTTCCGCCTCGTTGTAAAAGGGAATTATTATAGATAACATGGTTTAACTTTATGAACTTTATAAACTTTATAAACTTTATGGACTTTATGACTTTATAACTTCTTATAAACTTCAATTCCTTCTTTTTCTTCAAACACCTTTTTAAAACTCTTGTTGGTAAGCAAATGTTTATAAAACACAACTGGTAAATTATCTTTATCTAAACTACCAATTTCATCTTTGTTAATAATAACATAATCAGCCTGTTGATATTTATTAATCCTGCTTAAAATGTTTGCCGTGGGAACTTTAGCTGAGATATAGGCTGGGTCGTAAAGGAAGTTGTAATAATAGCGCCGGCTAGTAAAAAATGGGGCCAGCTTTGGTGTGGTGGCCACTTTATACTTATCACCGGCTAAAATATTTTTCCATCGATAGATAATAAAAAGCTTTTTTTGGTCAAGCTTATCCAAACGGTAGGGCTCTTTCATCAGCTTCAGCGGCAAAGGATTATATCGGCGAATAGAGACATAACTCATATAAATAAAAAGGGCCAAAATCACAATGCTCCATCGATATTTTTTTATTCGGGCGGCACCGTTGACAGCCGACAAAACAAGAAAGGGAACGATTAAACTGTTGTAATGAAAATAGATGCTTCTCATATTAGGATTAGAACTAAGAATATTGATTGCCAGTTCAGGTAAACTGATCAAAAATACAAGCGGTGAGAAAAAGAAAAATGGAAAGTAAGGATAAATCAGTCGATAAAGATAATTTTTAGTATCAGTACGAGTTAAATAATTTATCACTAAACCGGGCTTTTTAATAATATTGATTATTACTTTAGTCGGTGTATCACCAAAATCGTCGAAATACTGCAAAGCAAAATGGCTATGTTGCCGGAAATAGGGGATAATAATAAAAAAAGATGTAATAAAAAAAACCAGCCCAGACAGCCCGATAATTAACCCCAATCTTCTGTTCTTATAAAATAGGACGATATAAATCCCGAACAAAAAAACAATCATGCCAACATGCTCTTTTGTCAAAAGCGACAAAAGGATGAACAAAATAACCAGTTTATCTTTCTTTTTGAGAAGAAAGTAATAAGCCCAAAGGAAAAAACTGGTGGCCAGGAGTACGCCGTGAAAATCAAAAAGAGTAGCACGTTGGACCGGGAAGAAAAATAAAAAAGATAGACAAAAAACCAATCCCATCAACTTATTTTTTAACAGTTTTTCTGAGATTAGATAGATAGCTAGCCCTCCCAAAGCCAGAATAACTGTCTGCCCAACTAATAGAATGGCTGGATTAGGATAAAACCAATAAAAAGGAGTAAATAAAACTAGGATCGGGTCAAAATGAATTGCTAGCCGCGACATATTCTGACGGAATTCCTGATTGGTCATCTCTAAAAAATGACCCCGCGAAGTATTGTAAACCACCTGATTCATGATCCCCAGATCATAGTAGTGAGAGTTTAAACTTAACATCCGGTGAATTGATAGATAAGAAAAGAGAATTATATAACCAACAATCAACAAACCAAGAATCACTTCAATTCCATAACTTTTAATAATATATTTCATTATTTTTTACCGTCTAATCTTAACATTGGGAACTGAAAATTCAATGAAAATTGCAAATTAAAAATTGGAAATTACTGATTACCTGAATGATACTTCTCATGTATCTCTCTTAATCTTGTATTGGTCACATGAGTATAGATCTGGGTGGTGGAAATATTTTTATGACCGAGCATTTCCTGAACGGCGCGCAAATCAGCCCCATGATTCAATAGATCTGTGGCAAATGAATGTCTTAAGGCATGGGGACCTAGACGATCAACCAATCCGGCTTTTTTTCTATATTTTTCAACTAGACGTTCAATCGATCTTGCTGACAAACGCAATTTCTCATCGGTCAAACCAAGTTTGGACTTTGGACCTGAATATCTGATGAAAAGTGGGCGATAGGAATCGTCTCTTTTGCGTAGATATTGGTTTAACCATTCCTTAGCTTTTTTAGACAAAAAAACTACTCTGCGTTTGCCGCCCTTACCCAAAACACTGAACTCCCCTGTTTTAATATTCGCCTCATCGCGATTCAAAGAAACTAGTTCCGAGACACGCAGGCCGGTAGAGAAAAGCACCTCTAATATAGCTCTGTCACGAAGCCCCATAATCTCTCGAGTATCGACAATGTTAAACAGTCTATTCAGGTTTTCCGGACTTAAAAATTTTATGTTACGGTCTCGTTGTTTTCCCAGTTCAATCATCTCAGGCGAGATGACTTTGACGTGCTGTTTTATCAAATAGCGAAGCATGCTTCTGATTGCTACCAGAAAGTAAGTTTGCGTTTGGCGCGCCAAGACACCCTTAAATGGATTTTTATACTGATGAGAAAGATATAATCGGAAGTTTCTGATCGTCTCTTCATTAATATCTTCAATGTTTGCATCTTCACTTTGATTTTTGATTTTTGCACTTTGAACTACCCAGTTCTGAAAGAACTGGAGATAGTACCCATACATTTTCACCGTCTTTAACGAAAGATTTTTATCCAGTTCGCAGTATTCTAAAAATCTAAGTACCGCTTCCTTGATTGACATACTTCAATATTAAACGACGTTATAAATAAAATCAAGACGAACGCGGCTATAAGTTTTCCCAATTAGCTTTTACCCAAAGATAGGTACCTAAGGCCATAGTAAAGTTAAAAGGCGCCCTATAACCATTAAAAACCCCTCCTCTTCCTGGTGTACCGTCGGCGAAATAGATTTCATGCAAGCCTTTATGTCTTATTATTAAATCTTCGATCTTTCCTAAAGCTTCTTTTGCTTCCAATTCTTTACCGGTTTTTTTTAAAGCTGCCGCAAATAAGATGGATACTTCGGGCCAAAAAATGCCTTTATCTCCGCTGTTATACCACTGGCTAAACCTTAATATTCTCAAACCTCTGTCAATCAATCTATCCGGGTATCCTGGATGATTAACGGTTTCTACCAATTGATACTGTCCGAAGCGCATATTTCCATTTGATACTTCAGCCAATATTTTTTCCGCTCTGGCTTGATCAGCTATGCCGGTAACGATGGCCCAAAAATTAGCTAAGCTATCAAAATAGTCGTATCTTTCACCTTTTTCATCAACCCAATCGAGGTAATGACTCCTTGTTTCATCTAGTTGCGGCCAAAATAATTTATTTATATTATTTTTCAGAATATTTGTCATTGCTATCAATTGCTTCGACCATTCATCATTACCCGCAACAATTACGCCATCTCTCAAATCCAATAATGTTTTGTACCAAAGAACGTTTGTTAATAGTACATTTCCCGATTTGCAAATAGAGTCTTGACGAGTCGAAAGGGCAGCTTCAGTTATCAAAGATGTACTATCATTGACAAATTCATCTAAATAACTTCTGAAAAAATCTTTTAGATGGTTTTGATGTGCCTGCCAAAATTCTTTTTTTTCGTCGTTAGATACATTCTGCGACGACAAATAATTACCAGCTAACATTAAAATTAAAAAATTATCAGCCATATGTTGAGACTTACCTGCTAAAATATCTGGGTTTAAGAGTATTTTAGCTAGAGGTATTGTTCTGTCTTTTTCTAGATGAGCTGGAATTTTTAATTTAGCGTGGCTCAACATATACAGAGCGTGAATATAAGACATGCTTCGGTAAGGAATGAGTGGAGACTGATCGAGAAAAAAATTTAAACTGGCCCGAACCGTTTGTAATTTCTTCTCGTCGGCTGTAGATAAACTACCTAATCCTCCCCAGACAGCGTCTCTTAACCAAACACCCTGGTCAAAATGACCCTCCTTTTTACCACAAGCAGCATAACCAATAGATCTAGCGCAGCGATCTAATCCCGCAGAAGCAATATAAACAGGATTTTCTTCACTCATAGCTTTAATTAAAGTATACCTGAACGTGTCGAAGGACGAAGTTGGAAAAACGATTGTTAGTGCTCTGTTTATTCGCAAATCCGAACGCATTTTGTTAAGCTCGCCCGCCCGCCACCGGGTTCGCTATAGCTCCGGCGTGGCTGACGCCGGGCCT
This sequence comes from Candidatus Roizmanbacteria bacterium CG02_land_8_20_14_3_00_36_15, assembly GCA_002780795.1. Lineage (GTDB taxonomy): Bacteria > Patescibacteriota > Microgenomatia > UBA1406 > GWC2-37-13. The sequence continues at coordinate 17,153 of PEUF01000041.1, forward strand.
CCGAAAAAGTCGGCTCGAACAGGTAAAATCCGAAAGGATTTTACTTAAAGAGAAAGCGCGAAAATTTTTAAAGTACAAGATTAATCATTAAAAATTACACCAACTAAGATCAGAATCCACGACCATAAAACGGATAAATTCTTCTTTTAATTTATCTTTTGGTGTACCAATTTTTTGAGCTAATAATTCTAGACCTTGCTCCGGTAATGCTCCATTCAATTTAAGCTCTTTAGTTACTATCTCAGCGGACAACCCCTTATGTAAGCCGAAATAGACCACTCCCAAAACTAATCTCTCAAAATCAGAATTAAAATTTATTTGAAATTTATTTTCACCAGTTTGAGTAATACCTTTTCTACCAATACCAAGTATTTGTTTTATATCATCTTCCGTTAATTCTGACGTGTCACCGCTTTTATCAACTAAAGTTTTTAAAGCTCTTGCAACTCTACCATTACCATCTTTATATTTGTGCAGTAAAACTTCTAGGAAATAAACACCTTTTGCTAACCTACTTCTGTCTATAGAACCGTCTACTAAGCCACCAGTTAAGGCAACTAGATTTTCATTTTCCAGTTTTGAACTTTCAGCGGGTTTTCTCCAAAGAACCATTCCTAAAGCATGCATTATTACTGTATCTGGAGTTGAGGAGATATTGTTTTGGGCACTTGCGCCAACAACAGATCTATTTATATCGTCTGTTGAATCAGTAACAAATCTTTGGAGAAGAGTATTATCCTTACTTTTTACAATTCCTCTTAAATCAATAAGCTTCTGCCGTAGCACAGAACCAACTTGAGGAAGCGAAAATTCCCGAAAGGCTTGAGAGTCGATATCTTTTGCTGAAGGAGGGTTATTAAAATCCATATGTTATAATTATTCTATCAAATTTTATTAATTTTTTCTAAGTGCTCGCGGTAGCGAGCACAAAATCGCGCGCGCAAAAAATAATTGCAAAGATCTGGCGATCTTTGCAAAAAAAGTCGGCTCGAACTACTTCTTAAATGATAAACGGCTCGAATTTTCCCTGTCCGAAGCCTCTGCGGCGCTGGCCGCGAGGGCGGGCGCGGCCAGCGCCTACCCCGACGATCTCTTTTTGTGCCGGGGAGAGGAGTTGAACCCCCACGTCCTTGCGGACACAAGGTCCTAAACCTTGCGCGTCTGCCATTCCGCCACCCCGGCATGAATTAATTATAACATGTGAATCTAAGATCGTCTTATTAACTAAATAACTATAGGACTGAACTCCAAACATAATTAAATTGTGGACAACTTCTAAAAACTAACTCACTATAAGTTAAAGATTGCTTTTGTGATATAATATTTTTATGTCACCACCATCTGAAGCTGCATTACTAGCTGAAGTTGGAGAAAAAAAACCCCATAAAGAAGTGGAAGAAAATTATTTGGTTATTCGGGCTTTTGCCCCGCCTGATTTTCATCTTCGTGGAAAAGGAATGATTAGATTTTTAAGGAAATTGACCGAGGCTGGTGAAATGGAAGTATTTGAAAGACCAAGAGCATTAGATCAATCTAATTATCTACATAATATTGATGCTATTCCTCATCCTCTTTTTGGAAGACTAGAACCGCATGATGAAAACGGTGAGATCGGCTGGAGGAACTCCTGGTGTACGACGTGCGTCTATAATGAAACACGGGATGAAAATGGCGTTCAGGTGACGATCTTGGCTCATTCCTGCGGAGTCAATTTTCCTCAAGAAAGATTTCTTAGAACGGTCTATTCTAGTTTAACACCCTCTGAAATGTCATACGCATTCCTCTCTTCCAAACCAGGACAGATACATGAGTTTAAACCGTATCAACCAAAGGGAGACGAACAATTTTTGCAGATTATCAACTTATTAAATGAACACCCAAGGAGTAATGATGAAAAGGTTAAACTTGGACAGCGACTGGAGAGTCTAGTTTTTGAAAGAAATCGTCTTAGAAAATTAATGAAAGATCAGTTCAATGAACATCTGCAATACTTAGATGAATTATTAACTACGGATGAGCTAGAAAAACTGCAAAGGATATTTGGCGATTACGAAGGAATTTTAGAGCAAAGAACGGCCAAAAGAATCATAGAAACTAAGGGTAAAATTGGATTAAAAGATTTTCCTTATTATGATCGTTATGATGTGTTAACCGATATAGAACTAGCCAAAACAATAAGAGGAAGCGGTTTTAACAAAATCTGTATGATTGGAGGAGGATGGCTGCCGATATCGGCAATCATGTATGCCCAAAAAACCAACGCTCACATAACTATCATTGAAAAAAGTGCCTACCGAGCTGAAATCACTCAACAAGTGATCCAAGCTTTGGGGTTACAGGAAAGAATAACCATTATCAACAAAAAAGCTGAGCTTGTAGATTATAGTCATATGGATATTATTGTTTTCGCCGCCATGGCCGACCCAAAAAATCAAATTTTCGGAAAAGCATCTGAAACAGACTATCCGGCAACAATTGTGCTAAGAACACCTTTTGGTGATGCCAGGGCTTTGTATAAAGGCTTCCCTGATTTTTTACATGCAATACGGGCGGGTAACGTAGATGGTATTAATCATTGGCCGCGCTGGGGATCAGAGGTCCAGGGACAGTTTGCCGACCCAGATGGAATATTCACTCTATACTTCCTTGATAGCAAAAGAGGATTAGAAGAACCTTAACAGACTATAATATTATTCAATCTAAAATACACCTCAGAGGCTGGTTTTTTATTTTATTGAAGCTCTAAACTTGCCCAAAGAATGCGGGAAGCATAGGTTTTATAGGGTGACCATCTCTGGACGATCGACCCAACTTTGTTCTTTGACGGTTCTTTTTTAAATTTATATATTTTCTTCAGCGCCTTCCTTAAACCCAGGTCACCGTGAGAAAAAACATTTTCACGTCCCAATGTGAACATTAAAAACATCTCGGCTGTCCAAGGCCCGATCCCTTTAACGCTGGTTAACCTTTTAATTATCTCTTCATCCGACAACGAATCAAATATGTTGAAATCCAATACTTTCTTATCGATGGCTTCGGCTAGATTCCTCACATAACGGGCTTTGGCATGAGACATACCGGTGGCGCGCAGTTTTTCATGGGAAGTTTTAATCAGGTATTTTGACTTTAAACCTTTTGGGAACAATTTTTCAAACCGAGTGAATATTGCCATGCCGGCGCGGTCAGAAAGCTGTTGGCAAACGATCTCCCGACACAACCGATAAAAATAATTTTCCTGTTTGTCCTTGATAATCGTTTCCAGCTTGCCTACCTTCACCGTCCATGAGTAGAGAATAGGGTCGACTTTTTTAAAGTGTGCCAGGATTTTTTTCATTTTTTCTTATAAATATACCTTCTCCAAAGATCTTTGAAGTAGGGGAGAGTCAAGGTTGAAAGAAGAAAACCAATACTGGGGACGACCGCATTTAACCAAGGATCTTTTATATTCATAGCATTCAGATATAAACCAATCGACAAATAAGTAAAAACCAGCAAAAGAATTTTACGAACTATACTCGTTTCCCAAGCTTTATCTATTTCGACTCGTTGGTTTCTTTTTTTTATTAAGTCTATTTCCTGTGCCAATTCCTCGATTTTCATGAGATTTATTATATAAAAAGATTGGGGGTGAAAGTGAAGCTTCGGGGTCTGGAACTTTTTAATCCTTATAGTTTCTTAGCTCTTTGTCAATTCTCTTTTCAAGCTTATCCATATTTTCTTGGAAGGATTGTTCAATATTAATATTAAATTCACCAGCCAATACTAAAACTGACCAAAGACAATCAGAAAGTTCGTGTTTGAGTTTTTCTTTATCGAAATCAGATTTAACCAAATTAAATAAATCATTGACGTCTTTCATAAACCCTCTAATAAGTTGTTCTGTTGACCATTTACTCCCGTCTTTTTTGATCTCCAGTTTTTATATTTCTCTCTAATTACTAAACTTCGTTTTTGTAAATCAATAATATCCATAAATACATTATATAAAATCATGTTTTTTAATAAAAGCTCTTCCTGAACCAGATTTGAGATACTTTTCAAAGTTATAAGCAGTGTATTTATTGGAGAAAGCAAAATAGGAGATGAGTTTTACTGGTAATAATGGTTTAGTTACTCGGACATAACCCTTGTTATGTCTTTCAATTCTTTCTTTTAAATTATCAGTAGAACCAATATAAGTTTTCTTATTCAAACAGAAAAGAATATAAACATAATACATAGGCGGACTTCGTCTCGCCGAAGCCGAGCCGAATTATTATTATGAATCCCGCCTTCATCCCGCGAAGCGGGATTTCGGCGAGGCGAAGGCGGAGGAGGCGAGATTCGAACTCGCGATGACCTTGCGGTCATACAGACTTTCCAGATCTGCGCCATAAACCAGCTAGGCGACTCCTCCTGTTGGTCGGTTTAGCAATAAAATTATATCACGATTATTAACAAACATTTTTATTCTGATAAAATACAACTATGTCCCCGGATTCAATATACAGAAAATCAGAGAAAATAACCGAAAGAGGAGTTGGCTCATGTGTCATCTATTACATTAAACCAGGAACGATTGAAAAAGCATTATCATGATGCAATCGAAGTTGCATATGTGGTAAAAGGAAGTTGCAAGACACACAAGTAAAGATACGTATATGTTTATCAAAAAGGCGAAGTTCACGAGGTAATCAATGATTCAAAAAATGAACTTGTTTTTGTCTGTTTAACAATCCCTCCTGAATCTAAAAAAAACACGCACTATGTATAGAACAAAGAGCGGGGTAAGCGTTCTACAAATAAGAAAATTTAATTATTTAATGTAAGAATTCTCGTTTCTATTTTTCTAAGGCGCGCTTCGTGATCAACGACCTTATCATCAAAAAAATCTATAACTTCATTAAATTTTGTTATCATCCTGTTTTCCATCGCTCGGAGATCTTTTTTAGTTACGAATGCTTGAAGGTCTTTTTTTGTCACAAAAACTTTTTTCATTTCTTTTAGATCGTCCTTAGTTGTAAAAATAACTTTTATTTTGTCAATATCATCGTTAGTAATCATAAGATGATTTATTAAATCAATTTCTAACAATTTATTCAACTTTATATTATTAACGATTTTTTGTCAACGGATTATACGCTACAAAATTAACAATATAGATTGCTAAAACAACATAGCGGAATAATATATAAAACCTGCGCTTTCAGAATTCTTTGGGAAGTTTAGAGATTAATTAATAAAAAAAGGATTAAAAAGTTCCAGACTGAGTGCTCCGCCACGTAAAAAATATTTCAGATTTGATATCATTATTTTATGATCTACGTACTTATTGATATTGATGAAACAATACTTTCTGTTCCAAAAGGTATTAACGCTAAGGCCTCATCAATAATGTTTAAAAAAGTTTTTGGAATCGATGCCCATGAAGAGATGATTGATAACGTCGGAAAAACAGAGATGGGAATAATTCCAGAAGTGCTTGAAAAAGTAGGGTTGAAGACAAAAGACGTGCCTGAAAAAGCATATAAAGTATGGGGAGAGGCTACTGACGAACTACTTAACAAGACTCCAGCTCGAGTTTTACCAGGAATACCGGAATTTTTAGAAACTTTGTCCAATGATCCAAGAATTAAACTAGAACTTTTAACCGGTAATTCTCCATGGCGAGCAGAAGCGAAATTAAAATCCGTCCATCTAGATAAATTTTTTTGCAATTCAGATACGAAGCAGTTGAATGGTGTATTTGGCAATATGACTAGTAAACGGGATGAATTATTTAATATTTTTAAAAAACAAGCAAGATTTGAAGATCGGTTTATCATCGTTGATGATTCAATCATCGGTGCAAGAATGGCAAAGATAAATAATGTACTGACGATTATGGTTGCAACTGGAAGGGCGACTGAAGAACAACTTAAAATTTTTTCAGCAAATGTATTTTCTAATTTAGGAGACAATCGATGGAAGACAGCCATCTCTATTATTAATAAACTATAAAGATTAAAAAATGAATTTTGACATATCTCTTTGGCTTATACCTAAGAAAGAACAAGAAAAACAAATCGAAAAAACTATTAACTCACTTACAATTAAATATTCGGTTTTTTCTTTCATTCCTCATATCACAATCTATCATTTTGGGACAACTTCAATTTTGAATGACATTAATAGTTTTATCGACAAAAAATTAGCCAAAACTCACCGGTTTAATCTTGATTTTGAACGCATTGATTTTTCTGACATATTTACAAAGACACTGTTTGCTAAATACAAAATAAATACATCATTAATAGATTTATACAAAACATTTCATAATAAATATAAAGGTATAAAAGATTATCAGCTTACTCCGCATTTAAGCTTAATTTATAAAACAAATATGAATAAGGGTGATAAATTGAAGGAGGCTCAAAATATAACATTACCATTAAAAATAACAATTGACCGCTTATATGTAATCACAAAAAAGAACGGAGATATAAAAATAGATAAAGATGTTTTACAATGGAAAATCGTTCATAAACTATATTTAAAGTAAGAAGACAAAAAATCCAAACACGACCATTTTATCATCTTGTAAAATGATTACAACGATAATATAATAAACTGCATATATTACAATTAAAATTCTTAAAATTTAGTTTTAATTACTATGACCAAATATACTAATAAAAGAATACTAGTTATTTTTACAGGAGGGACAGTGGCAGGAAATGTCGCCAAGAGCAATGTTTCGCAAAATGTCAAATCTGATCCAAACAGCTTTATGACGATATTGGATAATTCCGTAGATGTTATCAAAAAAAATTAGAATATTGAGATTAAACCTTCAATTATTGAACTTTTCAATGTCGACAGCTCAAATATCCAGCCGGAAAATTGGACAGCAATTGTAGAAAAAATTCAGGAAAAATATGATGATTTTGATTCTTTTGTCGTACTACATGGTACCAATACCATGGGTTATACTGCCTCAGCTCTCTCTTTTGCTCTGGAAAATATTAATAAACCGGTGATAATGACAGGAGCACAAGTCCCTTTAGGATATCTTGGGACCGATGCAGTAACTAATTTAGTTAACTCTTTGCGGTTAGCCGTCTGGGAATACCATGATGTTAAGGGAGTGATTGCTGTTTTTGGAAGCAAGATTATCTCTGGAACAAGAGTAAAAAAGGGTACGGATTTTGACTATGATCCTTTTAATTCTTTTCAAGCAGGCGCTCTGGGTCAAATCGGACGCTTTATGAGGATAGATGAGGCGGCCTTAAGAAAACACGTCAATTATTTATCAAAATATAAACCCTTGGCGATTCAATCAAGGGTGTTAAGCGTAAAAAAAGACTTTGATACAAAAAGCATTGCCTCACTGACAGAATTTCCCGGAATGTCTGTCGATCTTTTCAAATCTTTGGTAGAAAATAACGGTATTAAAGCCTTTATTTTCAGAGCTTTCGGCGCCGGAGATCCAAGCGCTCATTTATTTCCTGCTTTTGAATATTTAAAAACGAAAAAAATTCCGATCATCGTGACCACTCAAGCTCCTGGCGGAGTTGCAAGCTTTCAAGTCAACGAGACCGGCCAGTATCTAAAGGAACATGACTTGGCCATCCCAGCTTTTGACATGAGTATGGAATCAATGACAGCAAAACTTGCTTGGCTATTGGCTCAAAAAATGGATTATGAGCAAATAAAAATCAAAATGTCAGAAGATCTGCACGGAGAAATAAATATTGAGAATGAATTAATATAGTTATTTTCACATCTAATCAAACTCAATATTAGAAAATTACTGTCTATAGTTATTATCAATAACATTTCTTAATTTGTGAAAGATGATTTTTTTTATGTTGGCGGTGGTGCGGCAAAAACATTAGAGGAGGTTGCCTTCCTTAAGAAAAAATACGACCTGTTTAATATTCATATAATTAAAGAAATATTCAAGGATGTCTTAAATGCTCAAGTCGAAAAAATCACCAAACCGACCATTGTCGGGCTTCCCCACGTCACATATTTTGTCAGAACCAAGGACAAAAAAGAATATTGCTTCCGCGCCAATCTAGGCAATGAGAAACCTGAGATCGAGTTGATTATTGAAAAACTCGCCTCTGATTTGGCCGCTAAAAACGGAGTACCAACCAATAAAATTTTATCGGTCGACTGTTCGAGAAAAAACTATCCCTTTGATTTCCAAATTCAAGAAAGACTATTTGGTGAAAATCCGGAATATAATTTCACCGGCACGCAAAAAGATTATGACAAATTATCCTTTCAGCTTGGTCAAATCATTGCTAAACTCTCCGAAATCAAGACGACAAAATTTGGCCGGTTTTCTAAAAAAATTGCCGAGAAAAAAAATCAATTAACTGGTCGCCTTAACTCGAACTTCGATTACATAATCCTCGAACTAGAAAATCAGTTGCAATATATTATCAATGCAGGATACATTAATAAATCTCAATTTAATAAAATTCTTAAACTTTTTTATGATTCAAAACCGCTGGTTAATATTAAGACGGGTTCTTTAGTTCATTATGACCTGGCCGATCATAACTTTTTTTATCATCCTAAAACATTCAAAATTACCGGTATATTTGATTGGGAAGCGGTCTGTTCTTCTGACCCGGTGTTGGACATCGGTTCTGCCCCTACCTGGAAAACCCTTTATGAAAGAGAAACTAAACTGATTGAAGGCTATCAATCGTTAAAAAAACTGCCAGATAATTATCAGGAGAAGATAAATCTGTATCGATTACGCACGATAATTTGGAAGGTGGTCCATAACATCAAATTTGATATGCTGACTAAAGAAAGACTGGTTAGGTTAACCAAAGCTTTAGCGCCTTTTAAGATTTGAATAAATAAATAGTTGAAGAATTATGATTGAGTAGATTAAGTAGGCATGAAAAAACTAGTTTTACTATACACTTCTTGTGGATTTATTCTGGCGATCATTAAAGACTGTTCTGGTTGAACTAGTCTACTTTTATCCAGACTAGCTAAAAGAAAGGCTTCATCATATGCCGGTGGCAGTCCAGAAAGCGCACACAACATTTCTACTTGGTTGTCTACTTCTCCAAACCTGATTCGTAAACCTCCAGCTGGAACCTCTTCATCAGCAAGCAAACTCCCATCAGGTCTCCTATAAGTGGAGTAGTGGATTCTTGCTCTCTCGCCTGCGGGAAGGGTGGCATTTTCTGCGCTTGAGACCCAATCTGGATGTTGTTTTAAAGCAGATATCTTTCCTTTAGCTGCCTCTATATATTTTAATGGATCTTTTACATCACCTATTTCAATCTCTTGATAGTTATCTGACGCCGGATCATAGATCACCAGAACAAAACCTTTTTTACCTTTGACTCTTATTTCCTCTACTTGATCTAAATAAGGAAGCATATTTCCGCAAGCGTCTTGAAGAGCGGCAATTGCGTCAGTTAATGTTTTTGGTTCGCTTAGTGTAAGACTTTCTGACATATTGATATAATACCACTTTTTTATTACAACTCAAGGTTTTCTAATCTCTTATGGTCTTTAATGATCATATTTTATCTGTTAAAATATAGTGTCTATGATCCAAGTCTGGTTTTATTCGCTTACTAGTGTTTTTATCGTCAGTTTAATATCTCTTGTTGGTGTTTTTACTTTGGCTATCAAAGAAAAAAAACTCCGCGAGATTCTTATTTATTTTGTCAGTTTTTCCGCCGGCGCACTTTTTGGCGATGTTTTCATTCACCTTTTGCCCGAAATTACTAAAGGAAGCGGTTTTACCATCACCATTTCGCTAGCAGTTCTTGCCGGGATTGTCATTTCTTTTTTAACCGAAAAAATTATCTGCTGGCGCCACTGCCACCTCCCGGTTACCAAAACCCATGTCCACCAGTTTGCCTATATGAATTTGTTTGGCGACGCCATCCATAATTTTCTTGACGGAATTACGATTGCTGTTAGTTTCTTAGTCAGCATTCCGGTCGGTTTGGCGACGACTCTTGCCGTCGTTTTCCACGAGATTCCCCAGGAAATTGGCGATTTTGGCGTCCTTCTTCATGGCGGCTTTACTAAAAGACGGGCCGTTTGGTATAACTTTCTGACAGCGCTGAGCGCTGTTGTCGGTACCATCGTTACCTTGACTTTAAGCTATTATGTCAAAAACCTGACTCCATTTTTGATTCCTTTTGCCGCCGGCAACTTTATCTATATTGCCGGATCAGACCTTATCCCGGAGCTTCACAAAGAAGTTGCTCTTAAAAAGGGATTAATTCAACTCATGTTCTTTATTTTTGGAATCGCTATAATGATGGGGATTTTGTTTTTTTCTGAGTAAAACTATGTCTTCATATCAACCAAAAGGAATAAAAAAGATTTTTCATTCGATAAGACGAACGCTTGCCAGAAACTGGTTGTCTTTATTTCACCCCGTCCAGATTGCCATCACCGGCAGCCAGGGAAAAACCAACACGGCTCAAACCTTAGGTCAAGTTCTATCTCGGTTTGGACCAACTCTAGTCACTGATATCAATCTTGACACAATTTACAACGTCCCAATAACCGCTTTAAAAAATAGACCTTGGACAAAGTATTTGATTTGGGAGTTGGGAGTTGATCATTCTGATGAAATGGATCTTCACCTTGAAATCGCCCGACCAACCATTGCTATTATCACCGGCATCTCACCGGTCCATACAGACAAAGAACATCTTGGTTCCTTGGAAAGGTTGATTAAAGAAAAAAGGAAACTAATTGAAGCATTACCTAATAACGGAATCGCCATCCTAAACTATGACGACAACAATGTTAGACAGATGGCTAATTATACTCAAGCGCAGATTTTGTTTTACGGTACTGACAAAAAATGTGATGTTTATGCAACTGACATTAAGGTTTCTTTAGAAAAAACTAGCTTCGTTCTTCACGACAAAAAAAATATTCTAGATATGGCCACAAAATTAATAGGTACTCAGCATATTTATACAATTATGTCAACCTATCTTGTTGTCAGAACTTTGTTTCCCAAAAATGATCAAGCCGTTGTTACTTTTAGAAAAGTTGTGGCCAATCTTAGTCCACTTAAGAGCAGAATGAGCGTTGAGCCTGGTCCAATAGGAACAACGGTTTTAAATGATTCTTTACGAGCTAATCCAGAAAGCGTTCGTGCCGGTCTGGAAACGTTATCAGTAATTAATTATAAACTTGGTAAAAAAATTGCTGTTCTCGGTGTGATGGGGGAGTTAGAAAATCCTCGGCTAGAGCATGAAAGAAGCGGAAAACAAATTATTGATTACCCACCGGATATAGTCATTTGTCTTGGAGATTGGCGTAAATATACCTATGAAATAGCTGTTAAATCTGGCCATCCCACAAATAAAATTTTTTTTGCCAAAGACGTTTTCGATGCTGCCGATATCTTAAAAACAGTTATTAAAAAAGGTGACCTTATCTATCTTAAGGGTTCCTTTTTACGCAATCTAAAGCGAATTCTGCAAATCCTTGACGGCCAAAAAGTTTGTTGCCACGCCGATATTTGCCCTTATGAACACTGTGGTTACTAAAATTTCTTTTAGCTTTCCAAAAAAGAGGGGAGACTATCTTGTTTTTTCTCTTCCCCAAACTAACCATTATCAAAATATTATTAATTTAGCCATAACACCTTCAGGGTGTAAAAAAACAGCGGACAAATGTTGGGGCAACAAGATAGTTATTTTAACATTAAACGACGTTAAGAAGGAAGTAAAAATAGATTTTCAGATCAAACTAAAACCCTATTCTGTGACTATTAACAAAAACTATAAGATAACTAATTATTCAAAAAATGTCTTTTCTCCCAATCGTTTCATCAATGGACAAGATCAAAAAATAGTAAAAATAGCCAAGGGGGTTGTTGGGAAAGAAAGAAATCTAGAAACGATAATAAAAAATCTATATTTATTTACTAGAAATTATTTAACCTATGGCAAACCAACCGCTGGACTCTATAGTTACAAACAGGCAATAGAGGAGAGGATGACCGACTGCGGAGGCTTTTCAACCTTTCTAGCCTCACTTTTGCAGACAGTAAATATACCTAGTCGTTTAGTAGTTGGTTTCTTGATAAAAAAAGATTGGGTCTCACGAATATTAACTTTTAATTTCTCACTTTTAACTTTTAACTTTCTAAAAATTCATGCTTGGCTTGAAGTTATGCTACCAAACAAGAGTTGGTTTCCAATTGATGCCTCGACCAGCAAATTTGGCCAAATACCAGCCAATCGATTGGTTACTTCATTTGGTTGCGATTTTAATATCAAAATAAATAATAGTAATTATCAAATTGATTTGTTACAAAAACCTGTTTATTTATCGAAAAATTAATTATGATCAGTTGTGACTTTGCACCAAATGAGGCTTGGGATGACGCCTGGATCGCTTTTAAGCTAATCCTTCAACCTTGGAAATGGAAAAAAGGTAAAGAGCTTGATTTAATTAAAGAAATATTATTGCAGAAAATTTATGGATCCTGTCAGAAGTTTCCTTCCCGCCAGTGCTCGACTTGCGTTGAAAGACCCCAAGATCTCTGCGCTGTCGGGATCCCTCCTTCTTCTGCCACCCATAAATTTTCTGCAAACTTGTTTCTATCTGGCAGATCAGCACTCAACTATCTACTAAAATCACTCAACTTACCGAAAGAATCCGAGATAATTGTCCAGGGTTTCACCTGCGAGGCCGTCGTCCTACCAATATTGGCCAATAATTTAAGGCCTGTTTATGTTGATATTGAGACTGAGTCATTTTCCTTTGATCCTATAGATTTAGAAAAAAAGATAACTAGCAAAACCCGGACAATCATCCTTCAGCATAGTTTTGGCATAACACCAAAGCACCGAGAAATAATCATTTCCATTGCCAAACAACATCGTTTACTGCTAATCGAGGATATAGCACATGGATTTCAAAGTCAAAAGTTAAAAGTTAAAAGTCAAAAGTCTATTTATTTAATGTCTTTTGGCCGGTCCAAAGCCATATCGTCGGTCTTCGGTGGAGCGATTGTCACTAATAATAAATCAATTGCCAGAAAATTAGAATTAATTGAAAAAAATCTACCAAAACCCAATCTTTTTTTTATCTTCAGAACTTTAATTTATAAACCGTTATCTATGGTTATTAGATTAACTTACGATTTTTTACTGGGGAAAATTATCCATAAATTAATAAATTTGTTTGCGATTTTTCCTCCAGAAATCACCAAAAAAGAAAAAAGGGGAGAGTATAGTAGTTTTTTCGATAAAGCATATCCCAATGCTCTAGCGATTCTTTTACTCCATCAGTTAAATAAAGTTGATCAAGTTAACAAACAAAGGGCTAAAATATGCCAAGTGTATCAAAGGAAAATCTCAAATCTTAAATCTAAAATCTCAAATTTAGCATTAAGTCGTTATCCTTTGTTAGTCAAAAATCGGTCACCAATAATAACAAAAGCGCAGAAACAAAATATTTTTCTAGGTAACTGGTACAACCAACCAGTTGGACCAGCTAGCCTTAATCTCGCTAAAGTACAGTATCAACTTGGCAGTTGCCCAGTAGCGGAGGAAGTTTGTCAACATATTATTAATCTACCAACTAATATAACTATAGTAAGCGCTAAACGAATAATCACTTTGATTTTAAATAAGAAAAGTGTAAAGTGTGCGGATTTTTAATCGCCCACTTGCGTCGAAGAGTTCGTGTTTCAACAACCAACTATTTCGCATTGGTAGGCTTGCCCCGTAGCGAATGCTACTGGGGTATTAAAAAGATGCATACGAGCACTTTTCATAAATTATTATTTTTATAGAAATTAATAATGATCATTAAAGAAATAGAAGATTATAAAACCTGGACTAAGTTTTTTAATCAAAACGGTTCGCCGTCGTTTTTGCAATCCTGGGGGTGGGGAGAGATACAAAAAAAACTGGGTTATAATATCTTGCGTCTAGGCCTTTATGATAAAGATAAACTTACTGCCATCACTTTGGTTGTTAAGATTAGAGCTAAAAGAGGCAATTTTTTATTTATTCCAAATGGGCCAATAACACAATCTCAAATCTCAAATCTCAAAACTCAAAACTACATCTCAAATCTAAAATCTTATTTCATCAAGCTGGCAAGGAAAGAAGATTTTTCTTTCATAAGGATTGCGCCTATTCTTGAAAACACTCCTGAAAATCAAAAAATATTTAAACATTTAAACTTTAAAACCGCTCCAATCTATATGCATGCGGAAACGGTGTGGCAACTACCGTTAACCGCCGCGGTTGAGGAGCGGAGCGGGAAAACCGCGGCGGTTTATTGCTTGACCGATAATCAGTTGCTTTCAAACATGCGCAAAACAACTCGTTACTTAATCCGCAAAGCGATCCGCGACGGTGTTATTATCGAAAAACGAACCGATGAAAAAGCGGTTGAGGATTTTTACCAAATTTATCAAGAAACTGCAAAAAGAGAATATTTTGTCCCGTTCTCAAAAAAATATATTAAAGAGGAGTTTAAGGCGTTTAACAAAACCGGAAACGCAATATTTTTGTTTGGAAAAATAAATAAACAGGCGACGGGTGTTGAGAAGAAAGGGTTCCTGACAGCGCGTAGCGATTTTTCCAGCCCGCCGCTGGTCGCGAGCACTGACGGGAATGAATTCGAAACAGGCCCCGTCGCCTCAGCACTTATTCTTTTTACTAAATCTACTGCATTTTACCATCAAGGCGCTTCAATTCATACCAAGGTTCCGGCTACTTATCTTCTCCAGTGGGAAGCCATAAAAGAAGCCAAAAAACGTGGTTGCTCATTATATAATTTTTGGGGAATATATGATGAGAACTCGGGCAGGATGCCCAAAGCCTGGCAAGGGTTAACTCTTTTTAAAACCGGTTTTGGCGGTAAAAAGATTTGTTATTTGCCCACCCAAGATTATATAATCTCTTCAAGATATTTTTTAACAGTTATCTGGGAAAAACTATTAGCTTGGAAAAGAGTAATATAAATGAATAACAGCTGTACTGCTCTCATTCCTTTTCATAATGAAAAAAAACGTATCCTTAATGTCCTTAATGTCCTCTTCAAGATTGAAACCCTTTCTCAAATCATCTGTGTTGACGATGGTTCATCTGACAAAACCTATTCTCTTATTAAAAAACAGTGTCCACTAATTACAGTCGTCCGATTAAAAAAGAACATGGGAAAAAGCGCTGCTGTGGCCGCCGGACTAAGAAAAGTAAGAACCAAATACGTTTTTTTATGCGATGCCGATCTCCATCATCTTAAAAAATCAGAGGTGGAAAGAGCCATTAGATCCGCCCTAAAAAGCAGGGTAATCGACTTGCTGATTTTGCGACGTACTCACTCTATCTTCCAAACCAAACTGTCTCGTGGAGATATTCTTTTTTCTGGAGAAAGAATTATGAAAACTAAAGATTTAATCAATGTTTTTAAAAGCCACCCTAGAAAATACCAACTGGAAATTGCTATTAATAAATACATGATTGATAATAAGAAGAGTGTTAGATGGCTACCTTCATCGGCTTTAAGCACTTTTAAAATTTATAAGGTCGGCCTATTTTTAGGAACGATGAACGAATGGAAGATGATAACCAGTATGTTTACCTATGCCGGTTGGCATGAATATTGGCGGCAGTTTCTACTTTTTTGCCACGAAAAACATTCTAGAATAGCTTGACCAAACCCTTCCTCAAAATTTTATCAAAACTCTTCCTTAACCAAACAATGGCTAAAACCAGATAAACGATATTTAACAAAAAACTGATCAAAATCTTGTGCCAATCGAGATAACCCTGCGCCAGAACGAGACGAGCCCCTTCAAAAATATAACTGGTGGGAATAAAACTGGCTATCTTCTGAGCCCAAAGTGGTAAGACCGATAAGGGATAGTAAATGGCGGAAAAGGGAGAAATGACTGCCACCGCCGCCCAGGCCAATGTCTGAATCCGCGTCCCCCCTCTTAAAATAAGACCGGCGACTAAGAAACCGACCCACCAACCAGTCATAATCAGACATAAAATAAAAGGAATTAAAGAAAATCCGTATACAAAAAAATTATATTTATAAAGAAAAAAAGCCAATACTAAAGCAAAAGAAAGACTTAAGAAGGCTTTTATCAATCCGATTATAATCACCGACACCATCCATTCGTCTAGATTTAAAGGCGAACAAATAAATTAATCAAATTCTTATTCCAGAGTTCTTCTAACAGGTTAACCGTAATTTCATACTGACCTCGCCAAACGATTATCCAAAACAAAATACCGGAAATAATCATGATCATGATTGTTGAGTTACCACCGCTCATCTTTTTAAAATAACTACCGGTCAACCCCCAGAGTAAAAGATCCATCACCGGCCAGTAGAAAGCGTCGGACATCCTATCTAAGCTTTGTCTAAAATAGTAAAAATATCTTAGAACCATGGCATAAATTCTTGATGTTTTCATTTTTTTTTAGCTACTTGTAAAAAGTAATCTTCCAGGTCGGGTTTCTCAATTGATATCTGATCATAATAGACCCCTTTGCTCATCAGATTACGCAAAAATTCAGGAATTTCTTTTTCTTTGACATCAATAATGATATTTCTACCGCTTAATTCATAATGCGTTTGGCTGTTCTCGCAGATTTCAATTGTTCTTTTCAAGCCATCGGCAACATTGAGTTCGATGTGACAGATCTCTATTGATTTAGCCAAATTTTGCGGCCTATCGTCGGCAATAATCTTCCCCTGGTTTATAAATATTACCCGATCGCACAGTTCTTCAATTTCGCTCATATTGTGAGAAGTAAAAATTATTGAAACTTGGAAGTTTTCTCTTTGTTCTTTAAGAAAAGATCTGATATAACTGGCAATTTCTGGATCAAGCGAAGCTGTCGGCTCATCTAATAATAAAACTTTGGGGAAGTTTATAAAAGCCTTAGCTAAATTTACCCTGGTCACTTGACCGGACGATAATTGTTCAACTTGTTGATTCAATAGTTTATTTAGTCTAAAAATATTGGCTATTCTATTGATCCTTTCCTTCCTGTTTTTAATATTATAAAGACAGCTCATAAAGTTCAAATTTTCCTTAACGGTTAAATTCCAGGGTAGATTGGTGTAGGTAGAGGAAAAATTGACTTGCTCCAAAATCTCCTCGCGATGATTTTGAAAATTCTTACTAAAGTAATTCACTTCACCAGATGTTGGTATTAAAACGCCTAAGAGCATCTGAATGGTGGTGGTTTTTCCGGCGCCGTTTGGACCCAAAAAACCCAGTATTTCACCCTCCCGCAGATTAAACGAGATATTATCAACCGCCGTAAACTGTTGGAATTTTTTGGTCAGATTTTTTACCCCTAAAATATCCATAAGGTTATTATACTGCTAAACAGCCTTTTTGTTATAATAAATAAATTCTATATGACTAGAAGAGGAAGAAAAGATGATCAATAATTTAGAAGCCGCTTTATAATCTGGTCAGTTCGTCTCTAATTCTGCCTATTATTTCCTTTCTATATTTCGGATTTCTATATACTTTTATCGGGTCAACCACCAAATTCAGAAAATTGACGTCTTTCTTTTCTGACACAAAATCAGACATAATTGCTAAAACAATCATTGTTTGTTCTCTAAGATATTTAATATTATGAGTAAACCTTTTTTCCTGGCTTCTGCTTTTCACTTTTTTTAATCGTCGATTAACGCCAGTGATTAGTTTTTCCGCGTATTCGTCGACTCCTTCAAGACTATTCTTTTCTGGAGTAAAGATTACCAGAAGATCTAGTTGGGGAAAAACAGGTGTCAATAGTTTAAACAACCTTTCATATATGGCATATTCATCTTTGTCAAAATACCCAAAATTTCTATACCAGCGAGCCCACATCAAGGCGTCGGTATAGATACTTGTGTCACAAATCAATAAAGTCGGATTATTTCTTGCCGTATTATTGTTTTTCTCAAGCTGAGATAATAAATTGGTTAACAAAAAGAAAACTTGAGAACGAAGCATAAATTTCTTGTCTTTTTGAGATCTCCGCCAAAAAGGATTACCTAAATAAGGCTCCTTTTTGAAAAGGACATTCTCTCCATCTTTTTTTAATTTCCGGACTAAAGCCCTTGAGACAATGCTTTTACCAGCGCCAAGAGTGGCTAAAAAACCTATTCGTTTGATTGGAGTTTCTTGTTTTTTGGTTTGAAGTTCGTTTTTCAAGGAAGAAAGTTTAAAGATCTTTTGAAAAATCTTCATCTCTGCTTGTCTATCTGCTCTTTCTTTTTTATTACCGGTTTTTATCGAAGACTCTTGACATAAATCTTGCCAAAAATCCTCCAAAAAACGAGAAATAAACTGTTGTTTCTGTGGGCCGGCAGGAATATTTTGATAGGTTCTTTCACAGGCTGACAGTAGGTCAATCGTTCTAACCAATCTTTCTCTGAATAAAACATTGGGTGGCTTTAATCGTTCTTTAATCTTTATCCATCTATCCTGTAGATGCTGTCGAATTTCTTTCATAAAAAAATCAGGAAAGCAAAGACAATTAAACTAATCAATCATTAACACTCTTATATGAGAAATTTCTAATTGTTTTGCTAAATCAATCCAAATTTTAGACTGTGGATTAAATATCATAAAATTTCTATCGATTATTGAGGAATTAAGGTGTATTCGCCATTTGATGAAAACTGTTGAAATAAATCAGCAGACGCCATTACTCTCAAGAGACCGCTGGTTTCTGTTAAAATGTCAAAGCCATAATTTCTAATAAGGTTTTCTCGAATTTGTTTTAAAATCTTAAATTGAGAACTGTTGCTGGTCACCCTATCAAGTTTCTGTCTATTAACCAAACTGCCTATTTCTTTTGTTATAAATTCTTGTAAGGGAATCAGTCTGCTTTTTAGGTCTTGCGGATTAATGTCCGGAATAAGATTCATCCCTCTAAGAACATAAAAAGCCCCTAGTAAGTTAAATGCCTGACTAATTCTAACATTCTCATTAAATCGTCTTCCAAAATGATTACAATCTTTATTCCAAATAAGATTTTCTACATCCTCTTTTCTCAAAATTTCACCAACGTTAGCCGTACCTATTTGTTCTTTAATAAACTCTCTAGCTTCTAAAAACATCATCCAAGCATATTCTTTTTCCTCTTTCGTATAGGCATCTAACAAACATTTTTTTGCCGCTAAGATAACATTGGCTAAAGCCGAATGCTGCCACATCGGCATACCAATCCCTTTTATATTGTCTCCATCGTCAGTCGCGACTGGTACCCCGCGTCCCACAGAAAAATTAAAAGTCCTTTGAAAATCGCCTAATCTAGCATCGGCTTCTTGAACAATCTGTAAAATTGTATAAAACTTTTCTGAAGAAATCTGTTCTCATATTTCTTCAGTAATTTCCGACCAATTGGCTAAAATCCCAGGTGTCCGGCTAGGAATACCAAAAACATCAGGGAAGCCAAATCTATCTATCTCTGTCTTTCCCATAATGGCTGGAAAAGAATGGTTGGTGGCGTCATGATTTAAAACCACTAATTTTATTATCGCTCTTTCTACCGCATAAAACTGAGGAAACATTTTATCCACTTCACTTAAAGCGCTGTATGGATGTTCCCACTGAACAGTTGACCAAAAAGGCTCTTGCTTTAAATAACCAAGGTCATGAACTAAAGATGAAGCTTCAGTTAAATCACGATCTCTATCATTAATAAGATCTTTATATTCGGGTAGATAACTGATTTGTAAGGCTAAATCAGCGGTTTGAATAGCGTGTTCTCTTCCGTGAGCGTCATTAAGAGGAAATTTGTCTAAAATCGCCGTTCTTTCGATTGACATATTATAACGTTGGCTCACAGAATAGCGAAAAAGTCTTTTACTGTCAAGAATAATTAAATAAATATCTAATAACTCAAAGTCACTCACCCATCAATTAAAAAAATAGGGAAGTGAGGTATTATATATTATTCCAACAACCTAGACACCATAAAATAAAGTCGGGGAGACCTCTAAAAAACCCAGAAAACTACTAAGAAAGTCTGAGGGAAGAATAGAGGAATAATTAACAATTAATTAGTTTATTAATTTTTATTTTTCAGTAATTTTCAAAATTTAGATTGATATAACAAAGTAACCCTTCTCTTCCGTCGCCCACGGTTAACATCGTAAAAGGTACAATTTACGACGTTATATGCTTTCCTTCTCTCTACGTTATCTATCTCGAATTAACCAGTTCCCAAATTTTCTCAATGGTTACATATATCATAGAGGATAAAATTCTTCGTCTTTATCAATACATTTGTTGTCTACAATCATCATTCACTCCTTTTTCTCCAATAATTTCTGCTTATTTTCTCTCGATCTAACTCTTCTCCCTTTAGATTTTTTTGTTTTATTTACTTTTATTTTTTAGATTATTTTATTGCGCCAAACATAAAAAAATGAGGCTAAAAATAATGCTATTTAAAAGACTAATTAAGTTTAGAGTGTAATAACAATCTGTATTATAATTTATGAGGCTAAATTAATCCATAGGCTTGCCGAAAGGGAAAGGTATTTAGATTGTTACGTCCCTCTATAGTTTAATTTCCAAGGCTAATGCGAATATAAATATGTGTTTAACACAATAATAGTTTAGGCTGTAAAGACATTCTGAAAATCTAATTTCAAGGCTAAAATAATAGCAGAACCACCCATTATATATTTACGATTTAGATTGCTATTATAATCTAAGTTTAAAATTTAGCTTGGTTTTTTATTAGTTATCCACAGAGATAGATGTCTAATCTTAGAGTGTAGTAATAACCCATCTCAATGATTCAGCCTCATTTTCCATAGAGGTTTGACTCTTTGTATATTTTATCATGAACCGAATTTATTCTGGTTCATGACCTATAGTTTTTTATAAATACTATAAGATAATTACTCACGTCCGTGGATCTATCTCTAAGATCTAATCTTTAGAAACATCATTCCCCTCTCCTCTACTTTTATATCCACCCAGATTTTTTGGAGTCTGTGTTTTCAATAACTAATATCAAATCCATCTAAATACTTTATGAGGTTTCAAGATACTTGTTTTGAGCAATTACCAGGTGATTTTTTATTTCATCGACAAAATCATTATCAAAAAAACAAATCCCCAAACGAACAGATACTCACGGATTGTTTCACGGAATAACCGCTGATCCAAATAACTGCAAACCAAGCCGGAAAAACTATAATAGGAGGCTGCCATAAACAAAGCCAGAATTGTTCCCGGCAAGGCAGTAAAAGAAAAGATTACCACTAACTCGGTCACCAACAAAGATGTTAAAACTGAATAACTAATGATTTCTCTCTCAAGAAAAGATGGCATTTTTACGCTCCAATATAACTGCAAACTTAAAAGAAAAACAACTACTCCTGAAACTAAACCATCAGTTATAAAACCAAAATGGAAAGAGAATATGCTATTAAAGATTAAAAAAACAACTAAGGTTTGAAAGAAAAAATTAACAGAAAAAGCGGCTCTATAAAGTTGAAGACTCTTCTCTACTTTTACATTAAAAATGTTGGCTATAAGAAAATTGGCATAAATTGAAATGGCATAAATAATTATAAAAGGCAACCTGGTAAGCCATCTGCCTGGGAAAAGAAAGTAGAATAGATAAAAAGCAAGACTTAGCACAATCGGCATCAAAAAAAGAGTAAACCACTCTACCCTTTCAATTCCCTCGATAATAGCAAAATAAGTTAAAAAGTATCCAGCAACAAGAAACGAAATAATAAAGATTGGGGCTTTATCAAAGAAAAAAAATGTCGCCACAAACATCAAAAAAGTCAAAACTAAACTACTGACGATAAAGCGAACTCGTTTTTCTATCTTTAGGGCTTTTTTATTAAATAAATTAAGAAAAGATTTTAACTTTCGCATACAAAATTGAGATTAGAAAAAACTTTATGAACTTCATCTAGGTCTTCCATTGCGTCGATCAAATTTACAATCCTTTGCCTCATAGCTTTATCACTGATAGTAATTATTGAATTGGGTTTATAATCAAGCTCGGGCGGATTTGCTTTAAGGCCGGCCAAAAAATCATCTACTTTTCCCAGATTTTCAAAGGAGAAATAAACAGAAAAAGTTTCTTCATCTTCATCAATATCAAAGGCATCTATTTTTTCGGCAAACTCTAACACTTGTTCTTGTTTAGCCTTGTTTTTTTCAAAAACAACTAAACCACAACGCTGAAAAAGATAGTTTACTGAGCCTGAACTACCCAGTTTACCTTGATGTTTTTCCAAAATATTTCTAATCTCAGATAAGGTACGATTGGCATTATCGGTAGTTGCTTGGATAATCAGCGCCACACCACCAGGAGCAAAACCTTCATAAAATACCTCTTTTAACTGTGCCCTATCAGGACCACTGGCTCGTTCAATTGCTCGGTTGATATTGTCTTTAGGCATATTGAACTGTTTGGCTTTATCAACAGCTAAACGAAGTTTTATATTATTAGCCTGATCACCAATTCCTCCGCCTTCGATTACCGCCAAAGTAATCAATCTTGAGAACTTGGAAAATATATTACCTCGAGCTTTATCTTTGCTCTCTTTCCCCCTTTTTATCTTTGACCATTTATTATGCCCGGACACAATGAAAATATTAAATATTAAATATCAAATATTAAATTCTCTTTGATAGTGTTATTATACTTGACATTGACGAAAATTAAAATATACTTGAATGAAGTTTAATTTTATTAGTCATTATGAATACAATGGAAATTCTGGAACAGGAGGCAATTGACGCCGCTATGAATTTTCAATGGTCAGAGGCGATAAAAATAAACAAAAAAATTCTCAAAAACAATAAGAAAAATCTTCCCGCTCTTTTAAGAATGGCTTTTGCTTATTTTCAAATAGAGGATTTCGGACGGGCCAAAAAATATTACCAACAGGTGGTTAAACTTCACCCGATGAGCTCAGTTGCTAAAGAGAACCTCGAAAGGATTCAGATTCTTCAAAAACAAAAAATAAAAAAAAATAAGAAAACCAGAATTATTCTTGATCCTGATTTATTTCTTGAGACGGCCGGCAGAACTAAAAGCGTCAAACTTGTTAATCTTGGTCAAAAAACCAATTTAGCTCGCTTGATGATTGGAGAAGAAGTATTTCTTAAGACAAAAAAACGAAAGGTTGAAATTAGAACTAGAACAAATGATTACATTGGTAGTCTTCCTGACGATCTTTCTAAAAGACTAAGGCTTTTTTTAAAGGCGAAAAGTCAGTACCGTGCTTATATAAAAGAAACTAACTTAAATAACTTAATTATTTTTATTCAGGAGGAAAAAAAAGGCAAAAGGGTTACCAATTATGCTTCTTTTCCCTTAAACCTATCGAAAAATATTACCCAAATTGGCGAAGAAATCGATAAGGACCCGTCCGTTGATGGAGAAGAGAGTTTTGATGATCCATCGGAACTTGATTTAGAGAAAATTGCTGACTCTATCGCTGCAGAAGATAAAGAAAGTTTACCTTATGAGACCGATGAAGAAAATGAGGAAGATTAATTAATGATAATGTTTGGTCCTATTTTTGAAAAAAACGATTGAGCCCTTAATTTTATTTAAATCCAACATCTTCTTAAAATCTTTCGGCGGTTCAAAATCAACCATCGATCGAATAGCTAAAATAATAGATAAAACAGCAATCGTCAGAATGACAAAAACCATTTTTTTATTCCACCCTCCAGTCTTCTTCTTTTTTTCCTAGCTTAAAAATTATATCATAGGCACCGGTCTTGCCTTTGGTTATGGGACAATCAAAGAAACGATTTAAGGCTCGGGCCGTTTGTGATAAATCAACCTCACTAATAATTATTTGACACTTATTAATAGTAGTAGCAGGCTGGTAACTGAGATCAACCACTCTTATTCCCTCCCCTTCAATAATGTTTGCCAATAAAGAAGCGTTGTTCTCCTTTTTTGTATAAATGATTTGAACTGTATCTTCTTCATTTCTATAGGTCTTCTTATAAAAAAAACCTATCAGTCGGTCAAAAAATAGCTTTTCATCTAAAATCTCTTCATTAGTATTTTCTTTAAGCGCTAAATTAGTTAATTGAATAAACTGATTTTTTTGTTGCATTAAAAATAAGAAAAAAATATAGGTTTTATCAAAAAGGTTAGCATTACTCTTTGAGATCCAAATTTGCTTAACTGTTGGTAAAAAAATCTGACTGGGTGTCTTTTTGCCAAAAAAAATTTCATTATTCGGTGGATAAAAATAAAAGTCTAAAAAGCTTGAGGTAATAGCAGAAAAACTTTTCTGATAAAGAAGAGGTTTTTTCTCCAACTCGACTAACTTGCCTAAAGCACCCAACCGATAATAACCAAATCCTCCAGGAATTAAAACTTTGATATCAGCCGGAAAGGGAATAAAATAATTAACACCATCGGCAAAGCCGAATGAATAAAAGGCGGTTTTTTGGTTATAAAAAAGAATGTTTAAACGATCTTTTTTTTTGACAAAGAGCGAATCACGCAGGTTAATAAAAAAAAAGTAAATCAGAATGATAAAAAAAATGATATAAAGGACGTTTTTCTTTTTGATATTCTTTTTCATATCATTCCGTGTTCTATTTTTAATCTTTTAATTTTTCTTGAAATTTCTTCTTTATCTAATCCTTTCCAAAGAAGAATTTTTCTAATAATTGATAATGAAGCTTCAAACTCCGGATGAATAACTACGTCAACTCCTAAATCTTTCATCCTTCTTTGCTCCCCTTCTTGTTGGACTCGGTTGAAAATGATAATTTTCGGATTAAGTCTTTTGGCATTCAAAATAATTGCCTCTTGGGAAAACTTTCCAGGAACGACAGAAATTAATGCTCTCGCTTCATCAACTTGGACATAATCTAATATATCAATATCAGTCGGGTCACCATAAATAATATTCACGCCCTCCTTTCTTGCTTGCTCTACGATGTGAAAGTCGTAGTCAACGGCAATAAAAGGGATATTAGCTAGCATTAGCGCCCGCCCAACATATCTTCCTACTCGACCATAACCGCAGATAACAATGTGATCCTTTAAGTCAAGAATGTCAACGGGAGAACTGTCTTGGTCTAATCGATATTTAATATAGTTTTCCAAGAAAGGAAGATATTTTTTGGTAAATTTTCTGATCAGTAGATAAATTCCATCCTTGTTTTTGATTAGAATCGGCGTCAAGATCAGAGTAATGACAGTGTTGCCAATGATAAACGAGTAGTCTCTGGAAGAAATCACTTTATTTAAATAAGCCTGAGACATTAAGATAAAAGCGTCCTCGTCGATTTGAAATAGATAGGTCGATAAAGAAAAAGCCGTCCGCGAATGGAATTTCAAGAACAAAAAAATAATCAAAACAATCAACCCCTTAAGCAAACTAATCAAAGTACTAAAAACAAAAAGCGAAGGAATGATATTAACAATAGGCGCCAGTTTTAAATTCAACCCAATAAAAACGAAAAAAAGGACGGCTAAAATGTCACGTGTCGATCTTATTTGTGAAAAAACATGATGATGTTCGACGGTCTGCCCTACAAGTATTCCGGCGATAAAAACCCCAATAAGAATCGGTATTTGAAAAATAGTCGAAAGGTAGGTAACAAAAAAAATAAAAAGGATAATAAAAAAGTTTAAAAGTTCTCGTGAGATCCTGGCCACATAATTAAATAAGGGAGGAATTATCTTTCGCCCAATATAGATAAGGCCGGTCACAATCAAAGCTGACTTTAATAAGCTTAATAAGATTGTTGGGCCGATCTGGAAAAATGATTCTGCCTTACCCGTAACCGAAGCAAAGATAATCAGAAAAGGAATAAAGGCGATGTCCTGAAACATGAGAATTCCCAGCGTCAATTCACCTAAGAATGACCCCTCCTCGCCTTTATCCTGAATAATTTTAGCAACCAAAGTAGTTGAAGATGAAGAAAAAGCGATACCGATTAAGAAAGAAACTAGTAAAGAAAAACGAAATAATAGGCTTAGAATAGTAATACAAAAAATCGATAAGATAATTTGTAGTGTTCCACCAATAATAATAAATTTCTTTAAACTTAACAGTCGAGAGAAATTTATCTCCAAACCAACGGCAAAAAGCAATAAAATAATACCAAAATAAGCAAAATTATTAATAATTTCTTTGGAGTAAATTCCTTGGAGAAAATTACCTAGAAAAAGGCCACTGACGATATAGCCGACAACGGGAGAAACTTTTATTTTTCTAGCCAAAAGGGCAAAAAAGAAGGTCGAAGACAAAAAGATCAGAAAATTTAAAAATATCTGTGAAGGAACCTCGGTCATAAAATAAATATAGCAGAAAAAAGTTTTTTATCCTACACTCTTAGTTTCTTTTCGCAGATGACACAAAATCTCGCTTCTGGTATCAATTTTAATCGCGCTTTGGCAATTTGTTGCCCGCATCTTTCACAACAACCATAACTTTTATTTATTCGCGTCAGTACTAACTTTATGTCTTTGATTCTCCGCTGCAAATCTTTTACTTGTGCTTCAATTGTCTCGTGACCGACCTGTTCTCTAACGTCAGTATCAACCGCTGCATTATCAGAAACATGATCGGGGTCAGCAAAAGGATCGTCTTTCTTTAGCGTCTCAACTTGAAGCAGAATTCTTTTTAGCTCTGTTTGCAGTTTTCCTTTTTGTAAGGTGATAAATTCTTTGAGTAATTTTTTTGACATGTTGATAAAAAAAATTAATAATCATGCTAAACCTTTCCCAAATAGCGGTTCTAAAATAGTATAGGAAATAACCGGTGATTGTCAAGAACAAAATCGCCGAGACAATTTCATTAAAACTTTTATTACCTAAGTATAGATGATTAAATTTAAATTTGTCTAATAATAGGTAAACCAGAGCAAAGTACCCGAATATGAAATAAAAATTAAGTCCAGTCGTCAATTTTTCTTTTCTTATCTCAAACACCAGCCGATAAGCCAAGTAGGCACCTAATAAGAATAAAATCGCTTCATAAAAAGGCGTCAAATGACGGAACCCATCAAAACCGATATATTTGACAGCCAGTAAAAACTTTGTCTTTGTTCCTACCTCTGCACCAGAGAAAAAACTACCGAGCTTGCCCAGAGCCAAGGCAATAAATAGTGGAGGAACGAAATAATCAATCGCCTCGGAAAATTTAATTTTTTTTACCAGAAAATAAATGAAGATCGTTAAAAAACCACCAAAAAAACCTCCATAAAGAGATAGTCCCGGATAACCGTTAATAAGAATAAATTTTAAAAAATTAAAACCAAACTCTTTGAAATTAAGGATAACATAAACTAATCGTCCCCAGAAAAGACCTCCAGCCAAACTCCAAAACAGTCCGTCAAAAATTTCCTCTTCTTTATAAGACGTAAGTCTAATTAAACGCCAAAGTAGAAAACTCCCCCAGAAAAAAGCCAACATTAAAAAAACGCCGAAGGTATAAATTTTAACGAATTTAAAATCTAAAAGTATTGGTAACATAAAATTAGTCTGTAAAGTTGTAAAGTTCTTAAAGTTCATAAAGAAAAATTGTTGTCTACTTTATAGGCTTTTGAGTTTATGGACTTTATGAACTATTTTAAAGTATAATTTATCCTAATTTTATACCCCTATTCTTTCAAATTGCAAGGGTTTATACCTAACGGAGTCCCGAGATTTTCGGGACGGAGTGGTATAAAAGCAACTTATGGCTCAAAAAACTTTAAAAGTCGGATTTGATCTCGATGGGGTCATTCTTTATAACCCATTCCGCATTGTCAGACCATTTATTGCTATCTTTAAAAAAATTGTTTTAGGTTTCGATCATCGCCCCCTGAAGTTCTATTACCCGAAAACTAGATTAGAAAGGTATTTTTGGCGTGTGGCTCACAAATCCAGTTTCTTTATTGGTTATGGTTTCTGGGAAATACTTACTCTCATTAAAAAAAGAAGGATCAAAGCTTATATCATCACCGCTCGATTTAGTTTTTTAGAGAATGATCTCAATCGAAAAATAAAACAGCTTGGTATAAAGAAATATTTTTCTGCCATCTACTTTAATAGAAAAGACGAACAACCCCATCTATTTAAAGAAAAAATGATAAAGAAATTAGGTCTTGATGTTTATGTCGAAGACAATTGGGATATAGTAAGATATCTAAACTTAAAAGTCAAAAGTCAAAAGTCAAAAGTTTATTGGATATATAATATCCTTGATAGAAAGATTAAATACCAATATAAATTTTCATCTTTAAAAAAAGTGGCAAAAAAATTATGAATATTTTAATTACTGGTGGTGTTGGCTTTATTGGGACTAATGCGGCAATATATTTTTCTAAAAATAAAAAAAACAAAATTACTCTTATTGACAATTTTTCAAGAGTAGGAGTAGATAAAAATGCTCAGTTTTTAAAAGAAGATTTTCCTAAGATTAAAATTATCAATTCTTATGTTGGTGCAATAAAAAATTATGAAGAAGAAATAAAAACTGCTAATGCCATTATCCATCTTGCTGGCCAAACCGCTGTCACAATGTCAATTAAAAAACCTCACTATGATTTTAAAAATAATCTTTTAGAAAGCTTTATTTTATTAGACTTTATAAGAAGAAAAAATCCAAAAGCAACAATCCTCTATTCTTCGACAAATAAAGTCTATGGTGACTTAAAACGTCGTCTTTATTCTCGTCATCAGAAGCCCATCGACGAAGATGAAAAACTCGATTTTATCTCGCCCTACGGATGTTCCAAAGGGGCCGCTGATTTATATTTCTTGGACTACGGAAGAATTTATGGATTAAAAACTGTTGTATTTCGTCAATCTTGTATTTACGGTCCCCATCAAATTGGAGTTGAAGATCAAGGTTGGGTCGCCCATTTTGCTAAACAGTTTTTATTGAAAAAACCAATTACAATTTTTGGCGACGGGCATCAAGTAAGAGATCTTTTATATGTTAAAGATTTAATTAAAGCCTATCAGTTAGCCATTAAGAATATCGATAAAGTCAAAGGTCAACCATTTAATATTGGCGGAGGAATAAATAATACCTATTCTCTACTCCAAGTTATAAACATCCTTGACAAATATTTTAAATATAAAATGAAGCTATCTTATCAACCAATAAGAGTCGGTGACCAAAAATACTTTGTTTCTGCCAATAAAAAAATTAAAAAACTTCTTGGTTGGCAACCAACTACGGATTTTAATAAGGGAATAAAAAGATTAATTTATTGGCAGAAAAACAATATAGCCGTATAACAATATAGCCATGGAAATTTTATTTTTCTCCCCTTATTTTTACCCTTATATTTCTGGTTTGACTACTTATCCGTACAAAATTTTAACTCATCTCTCTAAAAAACATAAAATAACTGTTCTTACCTTTCCCTATCAAAAAGAATTAACAATTAACAATCAACAATTAACAATTAAATATCTTCCCTACTTTTTTCGTTTTTCCAAAGGTTTCATTTCCCCCCCATCAATATTTTATTTTTATTATTATGCAAAAAAATCCGATTTAATAATTTTAAACCAGCCGAATTTTGAGGGTCTTTTTTTAGCAATAATAGGAAAAATTCTTCATAAAAAAATTGTTTCAATTTTGCACTGTCAGGTATTCTTAGATAGTGGTTTTTTTAACCAAATCATAAACTCATTCCTAAACCTATCAGTCTTTATTCAACTTTGGCTCTCCAATAATATTATTGCTTATACTGAAGACTACTTTAAAAGTTTAAAAATTAGCCGTTTCTTTCTTAAAAAAACCAGGTTTGTTTTACCACCGATTGAATTTTTAAAAATAAATCAGAAAAAACTCAAAGAGTTCGATAGATTAAAAACTGATAAAATTTGGCTCGGCTATGCCGGGCGGATTGCCTCCGAAAAAGGATTGGAATATCTTGTACAATCGATTAATCAACTATATGCCAAAAACAAGGTTGAGTTAGTTTTTGCTGGCCCTTATGGAAAAGACGTTTCTGGCGAAGATAAATATTATAAAAGAATTATCAACCTTCTCGAAACCAATGTCGTCAAGCACCATTTCTTTGGAAATTTATCGGATGGCGATTTGAGCGCTTTTTATAAAGCTATTGATCTCTTAGTATTACCTTCAATCAATCAAACTGAAGCTTTTGGCATGGTTCAGGCTGAAGCGATGCTTACCGGCACTCCTGTCATCGCTTCTAATTTACCGGGAGTTAGAGTTCCAATCCGATTAACAAAAATGGGGGAAATAGTTAAGCCAAAAAATCCACAACAAATAAGCAAGGCAATTATAAAAATTTTAAAAAATAAAAACAAATTCTCTAATAATTTTTTAATTAATAAGGCAAAAAAAATCTTTGATATTAATAAAACCTATCAATTTTATGATAATTTAGTGTGTCAGAGCCACCCGAATTTGACCGAAGCGGTCAAATAAAGATTGGTATAACAATCTAAATATGGCTAAAAATGTTGATTTTCTTATAAAGAAATACTTGGAAAACCGACCGATGTTTTTGGCGCTGATTAGAACTTCGGAGACGCTATTATTTCTAAAACATTCAAATTTAATTAAGAAACCCGTCCTCGATTTCGGTTGCGGCGATGGTTTTTTTACCGAAACTGTGTTCAATAAGAAGAATATTAACGTCGGCTTAGATATTCATGATAGCCGAATAAGAATCGCAGAAAAAGAAAAAATCTATAAACAAGTTGCCGTTTATGACGAGTTAAGAATTCCGTTTCCAGATAATTATTTTACAACCATAATCTCAAACTGCGTTCTTGAACATATTCCTAATTTAGACTTAGCACTGGCGGAAATTTATCGAGTTTTAAAGCCTGGCGGCTATTTCTTAACAACGCTTATGACAAATAAATGGAACGACTACTTATTTGGAAAAAAATTATTGGGCAAATGGTATGTCGAATATATGAAGAAAAAACAAGCCCACTATAATCTATTTTCTTATCAGCAATGGTTTGACCTATTTGAACGATCTAAATTCAAAATTATAAAAAGTATTGGCTATTTAAATAAAAAAAATTCTCTGTTTATTGACTTAGCTCATTACCTCTCTCTCCCCTCTTTAATAACCTATAAGCTCTTCAATAACTGGCAACTGTTTCCAAAATTAACTAATTTATTATGGCAACCATATATAAGCAAAAATATTAACATTGACGTTAAAGTTAATGAATCCAGCGCTTTATTTTTTATTTTAAAAAAATGAAAAAAATCAGCATTATTATTCCAGCATATAATGAAGAAAAATTTATCAAAGAAACGTTAAAAAGAGTCATAAAGGCAAACACTCTTGGCTTAACCAAAGAAATTATCATTATAAACGATGGTTCTACAGACAAAACTCTTCATGTCTTAAAGAAAATTAAAAAGGATAAACGAGTGAAAATTATTTCTAATAATAAAAATCAAGGAAAAGGATCAGCGATTAAAAAAGGTTTGCTTCTTTCAAATGGAAATATCGTGATTATCCAGGACGCCGATCTAGAGTACGATCCAAAAGATTATGTCTTGTTAATTGCTCCTTTTTTAGAAAAAAAAGCCGATGTAGTTTATGGGTCAAGATTTATCTCAGGTCAACCTCACCGAGTCTTATATTTTTGGCATTACGTTGTTAATATATTTCTAACTGGTCTATCAAATATATTGACAAATCTTAACTTAACTGATATGGAAACTGGATATAAGGCTTTTAAAGGTAATATTATAAGGTCAATCGCGCCAAATCTAGAAAGTAAACGTTTCGGTTTTGAATCAGAGATAACCGCTAAGATTGCTAAAATTAAAAATATAAGAATTTATGAAGTTGGTATTTCTTACCAGGGACGGACTTATGAAGAAGGAAAAAAAATTAACTGGATCGACGGTTTAAAAAACCTAATCGATATTATTCTATTTAATCTTTTTAGATAGTTATTTTTCGGCAACAACTATCATTCTGTAGGCAAATATTTTTATTAATGACAAATTGCCTAAAAAATAATTAATTTTTGCAAAAAAAGGATATTTGTTAAAAAATATTGTTGGGAATAAACCTAATCCAGAAATTTTAATATTACTAAACCCTGATTTTTTCAATCCTCTTTCTAAGGAAAAATATGAACATTGAACCAGTCCTTTTTCTTCTTTAAAGTTAAGAAATAAAAAAATAAACAACCACCAAAATAAATGCCAAGCATTAGGTTCAGAAAAAATTATTTGACCATCAATGTTTAGATGTTTATAAAATATTGGTAACCAATCCTCCAAATTAATATGATGGAGAATGTCGCTACCAGTAATAAGATTAAATTTAATTTTTTCGGGTAGCTTGTTAACAGTCTTTAATTTATTAAATTTATTAATTATCTTTGCTGATTTTATTAATTCTTTTAAAGACTTATTATCAATATCAACGGCCAAAACTCGATAATTGTTTCTTAATAAAGCGATAGTCAGTCGACCCGTACCAGCGCCGAAATCAACTATTATCTTTGACTTATTTATTCTGTTAATTCTTCTTAAGATTTCTCTTATTTCTTCCTTTGTATATTGAGGTGGGTTAAGAACTTTTTCTGAAGGATAATATTCGAGATTATGATTTTTTGGCATTTTTATAAATTAAGACTTTGGGATGATCATAGACGGTGAAAGTCTCTTCGGACCATGAATCATTAATTTGAAATTTAAAATTTAAAATTTTTAATTCTGGATACGCCGAAAATTCCATAATTTTTTTATAATTCGTCTTCCCATCAAACAAATTTTTGTAGAACTTACTCATTATTGGATATCTGGTCGGCGCATCCATGATGCTCCCCCATCCTCTGTTTGACGATAAGATATAATAGTCAGCCCGTTTCATTTGTTCTTTAATTTTTTCCATCTTCTCGGGACCGTCCGGATCAAAAATATTTATCGCTTCTAACTTGAAAGTCTTTCCGTAATTCTTTTCCAAAGATAAAGGTAATGGATCATCCCAATGCTCCCAAAGAATCGTCGAATTATTAGGTAGATTTTTAAAGACCCATTCGGAAGCAACAACCCGGCTGTGTTTTTGCCGATAAATTGAAGTAAAGGCAATCGGCCAAAGTAATAGAAAAATAATTAAAATAAAATCCGAAACAAATACCAATGTTTTTAATTTTAAAAATTTGAGTTTAAACATTGTTTCGAATTTCGATATTTGCGCCCCGAATTTACTTATTCCTATCCCCGAAAATATCGCAAAAAACGGATAAAGATAAATGGTGTAACGGATGGATTTGACAAACTGAACAGATTGATAAACAAAATAGCCCAAAACCCAAAGTAATATTCCTGAGAATAAATAGTTTTTAGATTTTAGATGTGGATTTGAGATTATCCACCCGATGCCAATAATCATAAATATAAAGTAAGGTAACCCTACTCCGAAAAACATCAAATTTGTTAAAAGAAAGCTTACCGGTTTTCCAATCCACTGAACCGCCGGCGGATACCAGATATCTGGCCGGCTAAGCTGAGTTAACGACTTTAAACTATCAACAAATAACTTATTTAATCTTGGGTCAAAAAAATTAGAGCTTTGAAAATAATAAGGATCGCTAAAACGTAAGGTTAAATAACCAACTATAAGATATGTGACTGAAAGGAAAAGTATCTTAATCAAATCTTTTAAAGATTGTCTTTTATAAAGACAGTCTTTAAATAAAAAAAACAGAATTAAAGGGAGAATATAAAAGGCACTAACTTTGCAGGCTAAAGCGAAACCGAAAAAGATAGCGGATAAAAAATTTTTTTTACGTAACGCACAGTAAAACGACGCAAACATAAAAAAATTTAAAAAGCTATCAACGGTAAAAAAGTGAGAGGCTTGAATTGGGCAGACGGCAATAGCATAAAAAAAGGCAGACCAAAAAGGAATTGTCGAAACTGGTTGAAATTTGTTGAAATTAGCTTTATGAAATTTAATCGTTAATAACTCTGCCGACTTATAAACTAAAATAACAATCAAGAAATCAAAAAAGGCTGACAGTATCCTTCCTTGGATGGTAAAAAAATTATAACTATCTGCTCCAGTCGTTAATGCTAATAATTTATTTAAAACCAGTGGAAAAATTCCATAAACATAGAATTTGTAACCAATGTTGTTAGGATTGAAAGTTGAGCGTTGAACGTCTAAATAATCCTTGAAGGAATCGGGAACTTTCATCGCCTCTCCCACCATGGTTAAAAATCTTTCATCAGGGTGAAGATGGTAATTACTATCCCAGTTAGGATTATTAAAGCGGAAAACTATTGCGGAAAAAAGAATTAACAGTAATAAAATCCATCGCATAATTGAATTCATTAATCTTGTTAGTCTACTTTTCTTTTTTAACTCTTTTCAGGATTTTTGAAAAAAGATCTAGAACTTTGAAAAGATTTTTTCCTTCTTTTTTAATCACTTTTGGTTGTCCTTTCTTAGGAATCAAGGAAAACACCGCTTCGAATAATCCCCCACTTTTTTCTTCCTTGACAAAAAGCTTAGCTTTAACTAAATCTGGTTCTTTTTTCAGAAAAAAACTAAAGCGTTGAAAAAAACCGCCGACGAGACGGCGGTTATTTTGGGAAAGATTTTTTGAGCTAATCTCTATTTTGTTTTCATCTTTGAGATTGAAAAAAAATCTCAAAAAATCCTGGGTAGTGATAATACCTAATGGCCGTCGCCGATCATCAACAATAACCACGCTGCCTATTTCTTTAGCTAATATCAAATTCAAGGCTTCGCTCATCAAATGGATCGGTGTTAAAGTCAGAATATAATTTTTGGCAAAGTTTTTAACCTGGTAATGATAAAAATTAATCTTATCACCAACTCGATCGCCTCGACGTTCAACGTTCCTGGGTTTTATTAAATAAGATATTAAGTCATAATAAGTCAATATGCCTTTTAGTTTTAAATACTTACTAAGCACTAACAGTTTGGAAACTTTTTTTTCTTTGAATAGTGTCAGAGCCCTGGAAACAAGATCATTTTCATAGACCGATATCAACAGATTTTTTTTTGTTTTTAAGTAATCGCCGATTTTAATCTTAAATAGCGGGGAATCTTTATTCGCTTCGATTAATCTCCGAGCAGAAATAATACCGATAAATTTATCTTGATTGTCAAAAACTGGTAGATAATGTATTTTTGATTCGATGAACAGACGAGCTACTTTATTAATTGGAGTATTTATTTTTATTCTTGGAGCGTGAAAAAGACAGTTTTCTACTTTGGCATTATAAGGGTATGAGGTTTTAAACAGACAATAATATGGGTTGATTATCCCCAAATATTTATTTTCGCCGGAAAAAACAAATGCTCCATCATGTGAAGTAGATAGTTTGGCTAAGGCTGAAGATAAGGTATCTTGTGAACTAACTCTAATAATATTTTCATTTTTAATTATGTCTTTTAGTCTAACCATGGATTAAAAAAAAGAATAAGCCATATTTAATGGCTTGTCAACAAGAGAATCAATCAGATTAGAAACTTCCCGTCTTGATACAATTTTTTACAAATATTATTTTTCAAAATTACTTCTACTAAACGGGGCCCGGTAGCAATGATATCAGTGTGTTCCGTCGATTGATTAAAACCTAGTTTCCACCATTGCTTTTCCGTTAACGATTTTACCTCACCCTGATAACAATCATGATATGAAGATCCAAGAGCTAGATGAGTGTTGCCAAACTTTCCACCAAAGTTTTCGTCAAATAAAGTATCAGCCATAAACCGGCTGATTTTAGAGAAACGATTGTCGGTCAAAGAGAACTCACCAATTTTGTCCGCGTTTTTTTGGGAAATAATCGCTCTTAAAAGTTTTTCGTTTTCTTTAGCTTTAACTTTAACAACCTTTCCATCCTTGAACTCGAGATAGATTCCTTTAATTAAGTTGCCATAACGATATAAAGGAAAGTCAAAATAAATATGACCGTTAGTCCCTCGCCAATCAGGCGAAGTAAAGATTTCAAAAGAAGGAATATTACATCCATCTCCTCCTCGCCATCGTCTTTTTTCACCAATTTTAATCCAAAGATCAGTATCCTTGGCTGTTAGATGCAGTTTGTCAATCGACAAACTATTAAGTTTAGTTTTTATTTTGTTTATTTCTGTAAAAACTTCCTGCCATTTTTTAATCGGATCAACTTCAGCCAAATAACAGGCATTAAAAATCTCTTGCCAAAACTCTTTCAACGTTAATCCTGCTTCCTTAGCCGTACCTGCAGTCCCGTATAAACAAAGAGTCCATGTTAATTTACCTTTATCTTCTTTTTCAAAAAGCCATCGGCGAAGCATTTGTTTTTCGGAATTAGCAGTGACAATCCTTTTGGGGTCAACGTTTTTAAGTAAAAAAGGATTTGTGGGAGCAATCAAATAAATTCTATGGTCAATGGTGTCGACTAAAGTTTTTGTATATTTTTTGGGAAAGAATTTTAGCTGATCATCTGTCGCCACATCAAACATAGCTTTTTGGAACCGTTCCTCGATTCCTCTTACCATTGGATAACCGCCTTTTTCCAAGATTCGTTTAAAAACGGTTAGAGCTAATGGTAAGGCTTCGGTATCATATTGAAGATAAACCACTTCTTTCTCCTTAATCCCTTTCCCCTTCCCAAGGGCAAAATCCACCATCACTTTGGCATAGTTTTCGAGAATTTTTTGGGAAGGAACAAACATAAGAATAATAGTATACCATCTGATAAAATATATTTATATGAGTAATATTTGGGACTATGATAAAAAGGAGTTGGAGAAAACTGAAGAAGGAAGAATCAAAATACTGGAGCGGAAAATAAACTTTGGAGTTTATTTGAAAGATAAAGAAAAGGTCCCTGTTAATGAAGTAAAAAAATATTGGAACAGATTGAAACTCGATTCAGGAAGGAAAAATTTTCTCAAATTTATCATATGGGGAAAATAGGTTTTACTCCTTTTCAAAAATTAGTTTTTAACAAAATTTCTCAAGAAAAGTCTTTAAGAGAAGCGTTTTATTTTGGTGGCGGAACCGCTTTAAATGTCTTTTATTTTAATCATCGTTATTCTGTAGACCTGGACTTTTTTTCTGAAAAAGAGTTTGATAAAGACGTTATTATTAAATTCATAAATTCTTTATCAGTTAAATTAAGAACTTTTGTAAAAATGACCAAAAAAGAAATGGCCATGTGGTTTGAGCTGGAAAAAGACAACGAAACTCTTAAAGTTGATTTTCTTAATTTCCCCTATTCAAGAATCGCTAAAGGTTCTGTCTATCAAAATATCGACATTGACAGTCTTCTCGATATTGGTACCAATAAATTGCTGTTGTTAAATCTAACTGCAGAACCCAAGGATTATGTCGATCTTTATTTCATCTTAAAAGAAAAATATTCTATCTGGGATTTGATTGAAGGCGCAAAAATTAAATTTAAACTTGATCTTGACCTAATTTCTTTGGGGGAAGATTTTATGAACGCGGGGACAATTAAAGTCCTTCCTCAAATGATTAAACCGTTAACTTTAGACGAATTAAAATCTTTCTTTAAATTACAAGCTATCAAACTTGGAGCGAAAATAGTGAAAAAATAAATAGTTTTCAAGGATTTTTTTAAGTTTTAACGATTAGCCTAGCAAAATCACTAGGTTCAAAATTAGGCGGATAACCATCACGAGCAATTTGTATAACTTTATCCCAAGTTCCCTGAAAGTCTATTCTGTGAGGAACGACTAATTCATAAGGAAACCCTAATCTTTTGAATCTTGCTCTTTCTCTAGTTATTGAAACTTCATCATCAAAATAAAAATAATCTGAATATTCATTTTGCGATACAGTTTCGCCATTTTCGTTGTATTCAAAATTCATTCCAGTATTTCTTCTATCAGGACTAGTATAGCTATTAATATATATTATTCTCTCGACTTCTCCTTCTAATGGAGTAAATGTAGCTAAAGAAATAATATTCTTATCTACATCTTTTCCGTCTCCATTTCTTAACGACAAACTTTCATATAGCCCTCCATGATTTCTTCTTGGTTGGCCAGAAAATAATGGATCAAAACTAAATTCTGCATTATATTTTACTGCTAATCCATTTGTTTCGGGCGGAATGTACGGTGAACTATCTATTTTTCCACTGTTATCTTTCACTATGTAATCTCCTATTTTTAATATGGGATCATCATCTAACCACTCGATTCCAGAAAAGCTAAAAGGAATATGAATCGGAGCAAGGATAACGCTTAATAATCGCTCTCTAATTTCATAAATTTGTTTCCAGTTTTTTTTGTTTTTTTCCTCAATCTGTTTACATACTAGAAAAAAATTATCTGCAGCTCTTAGAACTTTTCTTACGCTTAATAAATCAGTTAATTTACCTCTATCTAATACACTAAGATTATTATTTACTACTTCAATAATTCTCGCTTCAATTAAGGGGTTAGTTGATTCAACATAAGCGTCACCTATCTCTCTTTGTAACGAGGTAAAATTATCTTCTCCAATTTCTCCGTTATCTTCTATTGACATATATTTGTATTCTATAGGATACTTATTAAATTAACTTGACTCTTATCTGACTTTTTGATATCTTATAGTAATATGAAAATATTAAGTTATTTGGAGACTTACCAATTGATTGATAAGCTGGCGAAAAAAGTCAATTTAAAATTAACCGATGATCTTCCCTCAAAAATTGTAATATGCTCTGGGCTTTTAGACGATTGGGTCGAAGCTCTGGTTATTTTAGCTTCGGAAAAAGGTGATTTTAGCGAAGGTCAGGCCTATGAATATCTTGAGCAGAAGGGCTATTTTACGACTTTTCTGAACCAAGTTCCCAAAAACCAGCAAGTTTACCTTATCAATCCCCGCCTCGCCTCAAATACAGACTGGATTAAAATCAATAAAATTATCAACAACAAAAACCGCCTTTTTTCTCCCCTTTTTACCAAATGGCTAAAAAAACAAAATCTATTTGATTCTTTGATTAACGACGACCAACCAACCACGTTTTCCGAAGATAAAGTCATCAGGCTTCTTTTCAGTAAAATCAACCACCTTGTCAAAAGAGATGATATCGCTCAAGCTTTATGGAACAAATCGTGGCTGGAGAAGTATTCTGATTATATGATCGATAAAATTATTTCCCGCCTGCGCAAAAAAATCACTAAGCCGTATAAAATAATTACCTTAAAAAACCGTGGTTTTATATTCTCAAAAAAACCTGAGTTTTCTTTAGATTTGGACAAAGTTTTGCCAACTATCCCTCCTCAAGGGATATACGCACATTCGGAATATATCGAGTATATGAACAACCCAAAAAATCTCAGAAAAACCCTCTTTGATCTGTTTATATCTCTAGAAACAGAGTTGGTCGAATCAAAATTAAAAGCTGTTCTGTCTTCTCAAAAACCCTTATCAATTCTTGTGATTAACTCCTACTCTTATGACAATATTGACGTTATCGTCAGTTGGCTATCAAAAAGGGGGGCAAAAGACAGAATAATTTTCAGCCATCTGGATGATCGATCGCTAAAACTCCATCAAAAAAGAATTTTTGATCTGGGGCTTGACCACCTTGAAACTATCTATGACGATATCCGTAAAACCAGACTGACACCAAAGTCATTTGATCTGATTATTAATGACTTTCGCTTAAATTTTAATACTTCCCATCAGCAAAATTTATCAGCCATGAAAAACATACGTAAGATTGTCAAATCAGACGGTTTTGTCCTTATTTCAGTTGTTGTTGACCCTCGTTTTGAATCAGAAAGATTTGGTCACGATCAGGAAAAAGCACCCTTAAATAAATTTTCTCCATCAACATTTATCTTCACGGAAGGTCTTCAAAGATACTGTTATACCGTCCCTTATTACAAAAAACTGTTTAAGAACAGTGGATTTATTATTGTCAAGGAATTTGATATCAAAGAAGGTAAATCATGGTTTAAAAAATATCAGTATACTCAACATCAAGAACCAGCCTTCAGAAGATTTTTACTTCGTCCTTGAGATGTAATTAATTGAGGTGTATTAAAATTTAGAGAGTCTACCTGTTCAAAAAAGGCTGCGACCGTCCTTTCAAAATTAATATTCAGTGGATAAGTCTTGGAAGACTCCACCTGTTCAATCTTTCCCATGTGAGCTAAACCTTTGTAAACTTTCTGTAAAATTCCTTTATCGTTATAAATTAAATTATAGGAAGAATCATTCTCAACAATAATATATTTAACTCCTTCTTGGTTATGGAAAATTACTGGACCAAAATCGAGCGTATTTCCTTCGACCATATTATAAATAGTATAGTATAATTCTTCAAGCTAAATCAAAAAGTTAAGTAGATTACTGTCAAAACCTTTGATTAATACTCCATAGTTAAATTTTTTCTCATCTGACCAAACTCTTTTAGCAGAAAAAATAATTTGATTATGGGCATCATCTTTGGGATTTAATAGATGATAAAAGGCTTTTAACAGATAACCGCCATTAGATAAATATAAGATGGATGGTTTAGTTAGATTAAATGGTAATGGAGGTATTTCAGGTTTCGCCTCTACCCTATCTCCATGAAGATCGTTCCTGAATTTATTCCAAGGATAACGATCATCATATTCTCTAGGCAGACTTTTGCTAAAGTCACCCATATCGCCAACAACATAACCTTTATTTTTGTCTCCTGATGTCAACTCACCGGCATAGACTATATAGTTGGCATGCTTTTTTATTCCGACATATTTTCTGATACTTTCACCCTCTGACAAACCAAGACCAAGATAACCGACGTTAATCTCTATCTCTATCTGATTATCCCTGGCAAATCTTTTTAAGACGGCAATTCCCTGCGGTGTGGCAACGATGACGTCTATTCTTACCTTTTTATTAACTATCGATAATCTATCGTATTGGTAAAACAGAGATAAAACACCGACAATCGAATCACCGGAGGCAAGACAGTCTTCTATTATCCTTAGGTTATATTGCGAACGTTTCTTAATCAATACTTTACTTAGTTGGAAAAGATATTTTTGATATTGAGCTCTCTTTTCCGGTTTATCAGTCGCTCCATTCTCATTAGCCAAACAAGCAATGTGACAAGGAACAGGGTCAAAAGAGTCATAAAAAATTTTAATAGAAAAACCATCCTCTTTTTTAAAAAGTTGTTCAATGAATCTAGTGGCCAAGAGACTGCCCGGCAAAAACTCAGCCAATATTGGCGGAAGGCTGATAAAAAATTGAGCTCTTCTTTCTTGTTTTCCTTTTTCAAGTGAAGGATCATGAACCGTAAAAAGATTTCGACTGTCGCCATGGATAACAAGGCGTTTTGCCAATAAGAAATTATGTTGTTTTAATAACTTAAGCAACATTTTACCTTTCTGATAAGAAGATCTCATTTGCTTTTCCATCGTGTTTATTATTTAAACTTTTCTCCTGAATATTGATTTTTATAAACTTAATAAGCTTTACGAACTTTATAGACTTTTATATCTCCTGAATATTATGTGATTTGCTTTCACGGAAACCGGCTTCGGTGATTTTGATAAATCTGGCGTTTTTCCAAAGCTCGGGAATCGTTTTTGCATTACAATAACTCATCCCGCTCTTCAACGCCCCTAAAAGTTGATAAATGACATCGGCCACCTTTCCTTTATAAGGAACTAGGGCCTCAATCCCCTCCGGAACAATGGTATTTAACTGTTTTTCTGTATGATTTTCTAACTCAATCTTTCGATCGGCCGTCGCCAAAAAAGAGGCTGAACCACGATGAATTTTATATTTAGCGCCGTTTCTTAAGATTATTCCACCCGGGCTCTCGTCGGTGCCGGCAAACCAACCGGCTAACATACAGGTCGAACCACCGGCGGCTAAGGCTTTTGTCAGATCTCCCGGATAGTTGGTTCCCCCGTCGGCAATGATCGGCACTCCTTTTCTTTTAGCGAACTTTGAACATTCCGAAACCGCGGTAAATTGAGGAACTCCAACTCCAGTGACTACTCTTGTAGTACAAAGACCGCCCGGGCCAATCCCGACCTTCACCGCATCCACTCCTCGAGCGATTAAATCTTTCGCTCCATCGGCCGTCGCCACATTACCACCGATTAGATCGATCTTCTTGAACTTTTTTCGCAATTGAGAAACGGCCTTTAGAGCAATTTCGTTATGACCATGGGCAACGTCAACCACTAATACATCAACACCCGAAGAAACTAACGCCTCAGCCCGATCCAGGTAATCATTGACTACTCCAACCGCGGCTCCAACACAATATCTCCCGTGAGAGTCTTTAGTGGAATAAGGAAATTTTTCAAAGTTTCTCACCGTCCTGGCCGTAATTAATCCCTCAAGTTTTCCTTGCCGATTAACTAAAGGCAGTCTTTCAATTTTATACCGATGGAAAATCTTTTTTGCCTCATTGAGTTTAATATCAACTCTTTCGGTGATTAATTTTTTTAAAGGCGTCATCAGTTGGCCGACTTTTTTATTGAGATTTGCTTCAAAAGAATAGTCCCGTTTACTTAATATTCCTAATAGTTTATTTTTTTCATCGACAACCATAAAACCATTGATTGACGCCTTTCGCGCTTTATCAATGACTTCTTTTAAGCTCATCCGCGGACCGACGGTGTAAGGATTTCCCACAACAAAACCGACAAAACGCTTGACCTTTTTTATCTGTTCAACTTCTTCATCAATCGTCATAAATCGGTGAATAATACCGATTCCTCCTTCTCTGGCTAAGGCGATCGCCATATCTGCTTCGGTGACCGTATCCATATTGGCCGAGATTAAAGGCATATTGAGATTGATATTCCGAGTTAATTTAGTTTTTAAAGAAATGTCGAATCGATGATTAATATAAGATTTTTGAGGAACAAGTAAAACATCATCGTAAGTCAAACCCTCTGGAATTTTCATAAATTAGAAATTTTTAATGTTTGCGTTTCTCTCTGCTCCGACAGAAATAATTTTAATCGGAACCCTTAGTTGTTTTCCAATAAATTTAATATAAATTTGCGCCTCTTTTGGCAACTCTTTAAACTTTCGAATCTTTGAAATATCTTTTTTCCATCCTTTAAACTCTTTATAAACCGGCTGACATCTTGAAAATTCATTCATCATTGCCGGCACTTCTTTAATGACTTTCCGACCTATTTTGTAGGCAACGCAGATTTTTATTTTCTTAACTGCTGATAAAACATCAAGCTTGGTTATTGATAAGTAATCAAAACCGCTTAAACGAATAGCGGTTCGTACCAAGCATAGATCCAGCCAACCACAACGACGAGGACGTTTAGAAACCGTTCCGAACTCTTCTCCCACCTCTCTAATTTTTTCACTGGTTTTACCAAAAAGTTCGGTCGGAAACGATCCATTACCGACTCTGGTTGTATAAGATTTAACAATACCAAGAGAATAAATTTTTTGTGGTTGTAGGCCAACATAAGGAAAAACGCCACCGGCAATAGTATAAACGGCGGTAGTATAAGGATATGTGCCAAAAATACCGTCCAAAAACGTCCCATGGGCGCCTTCAAAAAGCACTTTTGTGCTTTTTGCCCCTCGAAGCCCAGAGAGCGAAGTGGGGCGAAAAAGAGTTTCCTGCATAGTTTTAGATACATCACCTAAATACTTTTTTAATTTTTTACCATAATTAAAATATTCATTATATATATCATTAATACTCAAGTTAAATTTCTGTCCGAAAATTTTTTCAATTCGCAATTTTTTTAAAGGAAAGATAGTCTTTAATCTTTCTTTTAACGAGTCTGGTGAAATTAGGTCTTCGAAACGTATACCTGAACGATTATTCTTATCTTCATAGCAATACCCTATTCCCAGATGAAGACTACCGGTGGCTTTTTTTCCTTTCCAGACTTCTGTAGCGGCATCCAGGGCTTTATGATAAGGCATGACAATATTAACTCGTGGATCAATCATTAGATCAACTTTTACTCCTCGCTTTTCAAAAAGTTCTATCTCTTCTATTAATATTTTGGGGTCGATAACCATT
Source organism: Candidatus Roizmanbacteria bacterium CG02_land_8_20_14_3_00_36_15 (assembly GCA_002780795.1). GTDB lineage: Bacteria > Patescibacteriota > Microgenomatia > UBA1406 > GWC2-37-13. Next base: position 61,106 of record PEUF01000041.1, read on the forward strand.
CCTTGGGCCAAAAACAATTTTTTATTATGGAGTATCCCTGAAGGAATAAGGGAAAGCTTAAACTTCTCGCCGTTGACAACGACTGAATGACCGGCGTTGTTACCGCCATTATAACGGACAACGTAGTCAGCTTGGCACGCTAATAAATCCACTATTTTTCCTTTTCCCTCATCACCCCACTGAGAACCGACTATGATTAATGGAAACTTTAGCGTCATAAAAATATTAAATTTTAAATATTAAAGATTAAACAATTTTTAAACAGTTAAATATTAAACGAATTATTAGTGTTTAACCGTTTAATCTTTAATAGTTTTTTAACCTTTAACTGTTTAATATTTAAAAATTTATTCACTATCTCTTCTGCATAACCGGTATATTTTTCCGGTAATAAACCAATCAATTTTTCTTCGTCTCCTTCTTCTAGTTTAAAGTTTTTGATAAACTTTTTTATACTAGTCAGATCGACATCTTTTCCTCGAAAAAATTTCTTTGTTTTATCATAGGCGTCTTTATAATCTTTTGTCCTAAGAAAATTCTGAATCGCTTCGGAAATCACCTCCGGATGTCTGGTTAAATCATATTTTATATTGTCATAATCAGCCTCAATCCGATTTAATCCCTCATTAATACTTTGATATGATAAGAGACAGTAGCCAAAAGCAATACCAAATGAACGACGAACCGTAGAGTCTGAAAGATCCCTCTGGAGCCTTGAATATGAAAGTTTACGGCAATAAAACTCAAGTAGACTATTGGCAATCCCGAATCCTCCTTCGGCTCCTTCGAAATAAATTGGATTAATTTTATGAGGTAGCGCGGTGGAACCAACTTCAGTCTTAATTAATTTTTGTTTAAAGTATCCCAAGCTAATGTAATACCAAAAATCGATCGACAATCCCAGAAGAATGTTGTTAATGCACAATAATGAATTAAAAATTCTTATTAAACTATCGTAAGGCTCTATTTGCGTGGTTACCAAATCCTGTTCTAAACCTAGAGAGGCAATAAACTCTTCGCTAAACTTTAGCCAATTGATTTTAGGAAAAACAAATTTATGAGCATTAAGATTGCCACTGTTGCCGGTCAGTTTTCCCTTAAACAGCAAATTTTTCAGTATCTTAATTTCCTCTTTCAATCTTTGACGGTAAACAAGAAATTCTTTGCCTACAGTCGTTGGCGCGGCCGGTTGACCATGAGTACGAGCCAACATAGGAATATTTTTATATTTTCTTGATTTTTCTTTTAGGTTCTCTTCGATTTTTTCCAATTCAGGAATAATGATTTTCTTCAAACTCCCCTTAATCATTAAGACGTAAGCTAAATTATTGATGTCGTCCGAAGTTAGACTAAAATGAATCATCTCGACGACATCCTTTAGCGATGTCTTCTTTAAACTATCTCTGATAAACTCTTCCACCGCTTTAAGATCATGGTTGGTTTTTTTTTCAATCTCTCTGATTTTTTCGTAATCTTTAAGGCTAAATGCTTTGATTTTTCGAAAAATTGTAGTCAGTTCTCTGTTAGTCAATCTTCTTATCACTTTGTATTGAGAAAGTTTTTTTAGGTAGCTTAATTCGATCAATAAACGAAATTTATCCAGGGCTTTTTCGGAAAAGAAATAAGAGAGTTCTCTGATCTTGTGTTTATTTCTTCCGTCTAGCGGGGTAATTGCTTCGCCGATGTGATAAAGGAAGGAAAGTTTTTTATTCATGAAACGATATATTTTAATCAAAGTTGATCGAATTAGTCAAACACAAAATGTTATAATTTATTAAATTCTTTTGCTTGGGCGAGTGCTGAAACTGGTATACAGACTAGTCTCAAAAACTAGTGGTCGCAACGGCCGTGAGGGTTCGACTCCCTCCTCGCCCACATTGGTAATTACTCCAATAACCGTTTCCAACTGAAATGATATTAATCATCTCACTGCTAGTAATAACATTGATCATAATTATTCTTTTTTCTTTTCCCCAACTTTCTCCTGTTCCCTACTTTCCTACTAATAAAAAAGATCTGCCTCTGATCGTCAAAGCCCTTGGTTTGAAGAATAATCAAACGGTTTTAGATTTAGGCGCCGGCGATGGCATCGTCATTTTTGAAGCGGCAAAAAAAGCTTATAAACGAAAGTTAAACACTAAGTTTGTGGCCGTGGAAATTAACCCAGTTTTAATTTTAATAATGAATATCCGCTACCTTTTCCACCCAAACAGAAAAAATATAAAAATCGTCTTTGGCGATATTTTTAAAATGAATTACAAAAAACTTTTAACTTCTAACTTTTCACTTTTAACTTTCTATCTTTATATTTCTCCCTGGTTTCTTGAAAGAGTAATTCCAAATTTAAAATTTAAAATTTCAAATTTTTCCATCGTTTCTTACATGTACCCGGTAAAAAGCCTAAAAAGCAAAGAAAAAATTATTTGTGGAAAAAATAAGATTTTTGTATATAATTAAAGCCTCACAGCTATTCTTTCCCGACCGCTTCGGTCAAAAACGTGTTGGCATAACAATCTAAAATTACTCCATAATGAGCTTTTTTATTAATTTTAATTTTCTCTGATAATCAATGTTATTTTCACAAAAATTTTTATATGAATCGGTATCGTTTATCGAAATTTCTGTTAAATAATTTTTTAGAATATTATTATTCAAATAATATTTATAAGAGGAAAAAATCCAATCTTCTGGTTTTTCTACTAAATAATTTGTAGTAGGATTTATGTTAATATAACGAGAAATATGAAGAAGTTGTTCATTAGATTTTATTAGTATGAATTTAAAATTAGACTGCCATAATGGCCCTTTTCTGTTAAATTTTATGTTAAAAAATCTGGAATAACTGTTTTCTATATCATTAATATATTTTGAAAGGCAATTTTCTTTTAAAATCTCAATTAATAAATGATAATGGTCAGGCATAATACAATAAGCTAAAAATTTAATTAATCTGTCGTCTTTAACTGTTAGTAATTCTGGTGAATAATTTTTATTAGTTTTTAAATAATTTCCTAAATTAGATTGAACTAGCAGGTTATTGTAATAATCTAACACTTGAATAAATCTTTGTGAATTATTTAGGTCTTTAAATATTGGATAGTTGGCAATGCTTTTATTAAACACGTGATATATTTTACCTTCGGGAAATTTTTTCATAGATTTAGTAATAAATTATTAACTTTAAAAAATTTATAGTTCATATAAATTCATTTGTCTATAGACTATAGTCTACAAAAAGGTATTTTTGGCTTATTTTGGAGCGCTAAACCAACCTAATACCGACCGCTTCGGTCAAGAGAAGGTTGGTATAACAAGTTAGCTGGAAATGATTTTAAGGATTTCGGAAGGTTTGGAGACGATAAAATCAGCGCCGTATTTTTTTAGAATATGTGCTTTGTTTAATCCCCAAGAAACGGCGATTATCTTCATCTTGATTTTTTTACACGCCTCAATATCACGAATCTCGTCACCTACATAAACAGTTTTTTCTTCTTTAAAATTGTTTTTTTTTAATAGATTATCAATAGCAGCCGCTTTTCCTAAAATATGGCTACCGCAGTCAATAAAATCAAAAAAGTCTATTTGGTTAACCAGTAGAAATTTTTTGACATTTTTTTCCAAATTAGAAGATAAAATCATCAAATTAATACCTCTTTTTTTCAAATCTTTAAGGAGTTTTTTAATGCCAGGAAATATTTTTATCGTCTCTATTTCCCCATATAGTTCTTCCTGCATTTTTCTGATGATTCCCATAATCAAAGGCAGCTTAAACCAAGATAATTTCATACCACCCAAGGTCATCAGTTCTCGATAACTTTTTGTTCTTATTTCTTTAATAATTTGTTTTTCACTAAGATTATTTATTTTTAGAATTCTGGCTATTTTTATAACGTTCTTAAAACTAAAAGGCAACGTATCGGCGATTGTACCGTCAAAATCGAAGATAACCATTTTTATTTTTTGCATATTCCAAGGTTTGACCCTAATCGAGTTAGACCTTATTATATAATAATAGAATGTCGTCAGTGTTAAAATTCGATCTCTACACAACCGTCTTACTACAAACCATTATTCCTCATAACGTTTTTTTCTCCTATTTTTTTTCTTTTTTTTCAATAAAGGGAATTTCTGTTGTCATCTGGCTTTTGATTGCTGCCTTTCTTATTTTTTTTGAAGAAAGGAAGCACCCGGGAATTCAGAAAAAAGACAAACAGTTTCTTTTATGCTTTACCATTAGTCTTCTAATCACTGCGACTTTAACTAACTTCGTTATTAAAAATATCATCCGCCGTCCCCGCCCGATTTTTCCACCTAACATCTACCACCTAACCCCTAACATTTCTAGCTGTCCCGCCGACTTTTCCTTCCCCTCCGGCCACGCCGCTTCTTCTTTTGCCGCCGCTTGTATTCTATCTTATTTTGACAAAAAACGGCGCTGGTTTTATTACTTGGTAGCAATATTAATAAGTTATTCAAGAATCTACCTTGGTTGCCATTATTTTTTGGATGTAGTCGTTGGAGCACTAATTGGTTATCTAGTAAGTAAGGTCTTTCTTCAAATCCATAGTATAATAGGTAAATGATTGTAGCGCCTAAAGTTACCATAATAGATTTAGACAATGTTCTGTTTGATGCCGTAGAGTTTAAAAAAGCTTTGTTTCCAAAGCTTGCCCGTTTTTATCAAAAACAACAAAAAAATATTTCAAGCGAAGCGATTGAAGAACTTTATGAATCGCATATAAAATCTAGGGGGATTCTTTCATTTTCCGAATTCGCGTTAAGTCTATCAAGAAGATTTGGCTTATCCCAAAAAGATTTACTGGAACAAATAACTTCAATGGAATTAAATAATTTTCTTATGAAAGAAGCAAGAGAATTTTCTTCTTATCTAGCTGAAGAGTCCGATTTATTAATCGTATATACTGCCGGAGCTTTAAGAACTCAAAGACAAAAAATCGAAAAAACCGATTTGAAGGACACTTTATATTCTCCTGAGTATCATCATATGGACAGATTACAACGAGATGGTTATAGATTGATAAAAGAAAAACTAGCACAAATTTCTTCAGTTACTAAACCATCACCAATTGTTTTGGTCGACACCTATAAGCTTGGTTTAGAAGAATTAATTTCTATGATATCTGTAGTTAAGCCTAAGCTAACTCTAATTGATGATAAGCCGGAAATAATTGAAAGGGGAATAAAAGCAGCAAAAGAACAATGTCTTGATTTGTTACCTATTTGGATGAAATATGGCAGATATAATCAAGAAAGAGATAAAATCGAAGGAGCCAGTACAATCGATTCATTGGTTAATAGTCAAGGAGAAGTTTTACGAATTAGACAGGAGACTAAAATAAATTACTGGCCTCCCCGCTCGAGAAGTTAATTGGTAAAATTGAGTTAATATGCTACAAAAACCTGATGTTTTGAAAGTGGATATCGAGGGAGTAATACTGCCTAAACACCCTGAAAAAGATAGTCCTTCTACCTTAAGAATAGCATTTATTATTAAACAAATTGAAAAGTATAGACAACAAAATAAACTAAAACCTTTAAGTCAATACCAACCTCCTACCGATTTTTTGTGGGATAGATTTCAAATGGAATTAGGTTGGGTGATAGATAGACTTTGCCCAAACCCTTTTTCATTATTTCAACAGGTTGTTTTTAAAAAAAACCAAGAAATTAATGAATTAATGCCAGTAGCAAAAGATATCATTAAACGGTCCGTTAATTATTATCTAGAACTTGTTAAGGAGAGAAATATTAAATACGAACCTAATCCAGGCATTATTGAGTTGTTAATGAAGATAAAAAATGAACTTAAAATTCCTTTTAGAGTACTTTCTGGCAATCCCAAACTGGTCGCAGAAGATAAATTAAGAAGAGTCGGGATTTTGGATTTATTTTTGGAAGACAACCAGTTACCTGACCTATCGATTTACGGCGAAGACATCCTGACACGGGGCTCGGCAATCGATACTATTCATTATCAGCTATCTCAATCTTTAATTCTCCAAAACACTTATATCTAGCTGATAGGTAATCTGACATCAATACCGCTTATTTTAGTCAATTTCCTGACAATGTTAGTTTAATTGTTTTTGGAAACAATCCTTTGACATTCTTAAATAGACCAGATTTTGATTGGGCTAGATCTTATTTAAGCAGATTAATATCTGAAGAAAGGATATTATTTATGCCGCAGGGTTTAAAAAGTCAGAAAAATATCAAAGCAGCGATGGAATTTATAGGAGGGGAATCAACAACTCATATTGAAAGAAAAAGTTGATTATTTTATTATCTTCTTTAAATATTTTTTTACTTCATTTTCAAAAAAAGATTTTATCTCGTCATCAGTATATTTTTCTTTTAAAAATACCGTTGGGACAATGTTAATATCGCCAAAATATGAAATTTGGCTCATAAATAATTTTTCATTAAATTCACCGCCGAATTTCTGTTTTGTTAATTTAACAATTTTATCAAGAGTATATATTTTATTTTTCATAAAGTAAAATAGATCAACATAGTCTCGCCAAGTATTACGGCGACCGACCGTATAAGCTTTACTTGCTACTAGATCGTCCAAATGAAATAGTCCGATTGAATCGGTTTTTACCACTGGCCGAAGTATTTTAAACGGATGAGAAACAAAACTTACATCAATTTTTTGTTCAGTAGACACAGTAATCATTTCAGATGTCTTTAATTTAAGATGTATTTTATGACCAAAAACCTTGTGAATTTTTGCCAAAATATTTTGAGGCAATTCCCAAGTTTCACAAAAACAATCAAAATCATATGATAAACGGTGTCCTATTTGGAGCATTATAGCTGTTCCGCCAGCCAATACAAAATTATTCTCAAATGCTTTGAGTTGTTGAAAAACCAGGCGGCGTTCTTTGTCTAATTGGTCCGTGAATAGAGGTAACATAATCGTCTTCATTAATATTAATATTCTTTAAATTAAGAATATAATTTTTAACAAAGTAAAAAATATATTTAGGATAATTTTTATAAGGTTGTAAAAAAACTTCAGTTATTTTATTTTTGGAATAATGCTTGAATAACCATTTTAATTCTTCAAAATTTCCATAGATCAATATCTGATGAATGATGTAGTATTTATCCTTCTGCCAGTCTAATTTTGACACATCGGTCGACCACAAAACCGGCTGCAGTTTCTTCGGGACTTTCATATATATATTATAGCATTTCTATTCGTCCCTGATACATTGAGGCTATTTAAACTATTTAAGTAGGGCATCGAGTTGAGCCTTTACTCGATCATAAGGTAAAGCGCCGGGAATGATATCTTTTTTACCATTATTGGCGATTATAATTGTTCCCGGAGTCCCCTGAATACCAGCCTTCACACCACCCGCCTCGACCCGCTGGACATATTGAGCATACTTCCCGCTATCAAGACATTGTTTGAATTTATCTTCGTTTAAACCAATCTCTTTAGCTAAAGGCGTCAGTTTTGCCAAGGCAAAGCCAGTGCCGTTACTACTGGTTCTTTCATAAATAGTATCAATATATTTCCAGAAAGCCTCATTACCACCTAATTCAGCCGCACACTCAGCCGCCTCCGCTTCTTTTTTGGCGTTTTGGTGGAAAGATAATGGATAGGAACGATAAACCCAGGCGACTTTATCACCATATTCTTTCATTATCTGCTGCATTGTCTGGTGGAAATTTTTACAATACGGGCATTCTAAATCAGAGTACTCGATTAAAACTAACCGGGCGTCCTTTGATCCAAGAATATGGTCTTCAGCGGAAACCGGAGGGACTGTTACGGCCGCCGACCGTTCTTTTGATAAAAAACGTAGTCTAAAGAAAGAATAGCCTCCCAGTACAATAATTAATATAAAAACAATTACCAACGCATTACCGATAGATTTATTTTTCTTCATATTGGAGAATTGTTAAACTCTAGTTATATATATAAAATATATCAGAAGAAGAAACAAAAATCCTGTTGGTTCCATAAGTTTAGGTAAAACTTAAAAAAATATTAGATCGAAATAATGAATTTTTTCGTTTTCGTAAATGAGATCTTGATGATCTTACCGCTTCACGCCATAAATATAATTCATATAACTTTGAAGAAAAAATCTTGCTATTTCGTAAAAACTGTGTCGATAAATATTTCATAGTTTGATATTGATAATTAATAATGATTTTATTTTAAGAGAGGGTGCAATCATTTGCTTGAGCGGTATCTCACCAAAACCTGAAATTCCTGAATACCCTTGACTTTATTTTATTGAGGTATTAAAATATCTCAACCTTACCAAATTCTGAAAATCCTGAATGAAAACTAACGGTTCGGTTACTTTACCAGAAAAATTTTTGACTACATTTGCTCGAGAGATTTTAACGCTACTAAAAAAAGCTGAAAGTGTTTGTTGTATGTTCACCTGCGGAGGCGGAAAAAGAACTGTTTATAAATATTTTTTATCTCAAGTCGACGTTATTAAACAAGTTTTTGGTAACCTTTATAATAAAACTATTTTTGTCTATGTCGATCCTGATGAAGTCTTAAATGTATCGTCTGAAGCTTATCTTCGTTTAATTCTTGATAATTTAATTCCTAAAATGACAGACAAAAAAATTAAAGTTATTTCTGACTCTCTTATTAAGAATCCTTTAATTCTTATTAAAAAAAACCTGGAGAATCTGGTTGCTGAAGATTGGCATATTGTGATTGTCCTTAATGACTTTGAATTTACCTTTTCTCTTCCGCCCAGCATTTACCTTAATTTGGAATCTATTATATCAATTGATAAGTCAAAAATATCTTACTTGGTTTTATCAACGATTAATCTTGTTGATGAAAGTATTCTCAGGAAACTCTCCAATCTTAGATATGTCATCTCTCAAAACATCAGATATTTTCCTTTATTAGCCGAGAAGGACACGGATTATTTGATAAATTACTTTGGTAAAAAAATTAATTTTAACGTTTCTAAGGAATTAAGCCAAATCCTATATAAAACATGTGGGGGCTATCTGCAATTATTAAAATATTCTCTCAATGTCCTACATAATAACGGTCAACAAAACTTAAAAGAAAGAAAAAAACTAGAATCTTATTTACTTAATAATGATCAAATAAAAATCGTCTGTCTGAATATCTGGAATAATTTTAATGAAAAAGAGAGAGACGCAATCACCGCCATTGTTACAACGGGTAACTTTGTCGCATCACAAAAAGAAGAAGTTAATTATTTTTTAAAATTAGGACTGGTCAAAAAATCTGCTGATAAAAAATATTGTGTATTTGGAACCCTTTTTGAAGAGTTTGTAAAGAGTAAACTACCCAAACATAAGCTAATATACAATGCAAGCACAAAGAAACTTCACTATGGTGGACAAAGCTGTGAGGATAAATTTTCCTATCAAGAGTTCAAGCTTTTAGTATATTTTATTAACCATGAGAATGAGTTAGTAACGCGAGATCAAGTAGCCGAAGCGATCTGGGGAAAACTCTATCCTGATAAGTATTCTGATTGGTCAATCGATAAAACTATTTCGATCTTAAGGAAAAAACTTGATCACTTGGGTTTTCCTTCGAAACATTTAGTTACTTTAAAAAAGCGCGGCTTTAGTTTCTCCAATCCTTAATTTATTTACTAAGTTTTGTTCTCTTGTTTTTCTTCGCTTTCTATCTCCCTTTGTAACCAATAAAAAACATCATACTTAAGTCCTACAGCTTCTTCTAACCTACGCCATTCTTCATAAGTACTATGAGGAAAATCTCTTAAAAACCGTCTAACTCTCTCTTTAAGGAACATTACTGGATCTCCTAATTTATCCATAATCTTTAATGGTCCATAAAGTGAGCAGAGTCCGGGAATCTTTAATTCAATAATTAAACCTTCTTTTGTTATCGCTTCTATTATCTCGGGTAGACGTTTACACCTTCCATTAAACCGAAGTTCATAGCGATTGGCTACATCCAATAAAGTAAACGGTTGGTTAAATGAAGTCATTACGTCTTTAGTTCTTTTTATGTTCCTTTCCGAGAGCGGTCTTAGCTTCCTAAACCGGTCATCAATTTCTATTAATCCCTCAATATATCTTTTCCGTTTACAAATATCACCCCAGTCTTTCTCGCTGCACCAAACCGGTCGAAGTAATTCAAGGACTTTTGTCGGATCACCACCTGCGATTTCAAATAAAAAATCAAAAAATAATTTTCTACCAAATTCAATATTTTTTAAAGATGGTTCTTTGTCTAAAATATATTTTTTCAAAACTGAGTATAAATCTTTTCTTTGGCTTAATTTCGATAGTCGATCTGTGTCTACTGAGCCTGGTCTAATTTTTTCATTTCTTTCTAATGTTAGAATTAGATTAGTCAAAACATTAATTTTTTCTTCTAGATTCATCATTTCAATAAAGGCTTTAAGACGACTAACCAATCTCTTCTCAAGCTCAGGATTCTCTTCTATCCTCTGCCCTAAGACAGGCCATATGCCTTTTTTATCGATTATCCCAAGACCATATATGTTGACATTTGTATCAAAAACCTGCTCTTTTTCTGTGAAACAATGACCGGCAGGAAGCAATCGTAGTATCGTCGCTATCGGATCACCATCCAACGCCATGGCAATATCCTCAAGCAAAGAAAATCCCGATCTTAATCTTTGTTCAAATGTACCCATAAAATATTTATCGGCGGCTGCTTCAAAAGCTAATGAATAGATAACATGATTTGTTAAATAAAATTGGGTCGCTCGAGCAAGATCTTTTAGCTTGCTATTGTGTAAATCTTCTTCAAGAGTCGGACAGTTGGTTCTCACGATTAGCTGTTTATCACCCCAGGCTATCGTGCGAAATAAATATCTTAAATTAAAGAATAATTGTTGCGGGAAGCGGATGGGAAAGGTAAATTCTGGAAAAGGATAAAATGCGACCGAAAAATGATGCCCCAACCACAATTGTTGCATTAATCTAGATCTAGCAACGTCTTCAAAGCCTCGAAAGAAATCAACCGCTAATCCCCATATCATAACCGGCCCGTCTCTACCACGATGAGGGATCAATAAGATCGGAATGTCAACTCTAGCATTAGCCATTAGAAATGGTAATAATGGATTATTTTGGTTATAGACACCTTCAAAACCAGGAAAAAAAACATGCCCAAAAGAAGTACTTTTTACAAGTCGTAATATACCTTCTTCATCATGTTCTAAAGCGCCTGGGATTCCAAAATCAACTCTTTCAAAACCCGGACGACTGGTGCCTTGCTTAACCTCGGCAAAATTACCAATACTTTTTCTAAAAACTTTTTCCTGTAATAGTCTGGCAATCTGTCTATTGTTAGGTGTTACTGATGAGGTGACGGCTAAAAAATCAAAGTCAGTGTTAAGAGTTTCTTCACCGCTAGATAAAACTTGAAGACGGTAAGATTTTTCCGGTAAAATGTCTCTTCGGAAATAACGTGACTTGGTGCCCTCTGATTCTCTCGCTCTTCCAGCATATAAAAATAAATAAAGATCGGGATAATTGTTTTTAAGGACATGAATCGCTCTACCAAAATCAGTCATCATCCACATTGATTCAGGAAACAGATTAAGGGGAGCAGCTAGTCCATAAAGTTTGTCTGGAGGAATCACTTTCATCGTTGGCATCATTTTTGGGTCCATACCGTGTTGTTCTGCATATTTTTTCATTAGTTCTTGTATTTCCAATCTAATATTTTTTTCCTCGTCTGGCGTTCTTTGACTGGGTTGATTTGAAGGATTTAACTTACCTAGCGCCTGAACCAAACACTGTTCTAGTCCTCGAAACACTCTTTGTTCAACCTTTCTATCTAATAAGGGTATCAACCTATCAAAACCAGTTTTTTCCAGAGCGTCAGCATAGGGTATTAATCGACGTTCAAGTTTTAAAAACTCATGTCTTGATAAGAGATCGTCTGACTGTCTGAAACGACTTTCTATATTCATAGATTTTATTTAATTTGTTTCCAGACAAAATAAGTAGTTTTTTTAGGGGTGACTTCTTGATAACCGGCAGGACTATACTGAGAAGGGTCTAAATAACCTTTAAAGTTAAAGAAATGACTGTAAGACTTTAGTCCGGGGTAGCTTGGAAATCTTGTTATTGCTTCTTTTCCTTGACCTATATATTTTAAATGAACAGGTGTAGTAATACTGAGTTCTTTGACGACACCTTCTCTTGCTGCTTCTTGTGGAGGTTGATTTAGGATACATTTTTCTGACAGATGTTTAAAACCTCTTCTTCTTACTTTACCATTGGCAAACTCTTGTCTGTCTTCAATCAACTGATATTCGTGGTCGCCATCAATATAATAAACATAAACTCTTGAATATCGAACTACTCTTAATAAACCATTCTTATCTTCAACCAAAATTGATTCGCCCTTCAATATTTCTTCTAGAAGGTTTTCAACTGTTTTCGTTGTTCCTTGACCCCAGCCGCTTGTATCAATGCGATATTTACTTAGTACCATCTTCAAATTTTCTATTTCCTCTACTATTAGTTTTCTCTCTCTCACCATATGAGTAAATAAATTACAGCGCTATATTTTACAATTTTTAACGGTTTTAATCAACTATAGGATATATTAACCTTATCAGAATCTTCAGAATACCGTAAGACACCACTCAAGCAGTTTATTTTCTTATGCTCTAAAATCAAAATAAAAGTTAATAAGAATATGGAAACGCTTATCGGATTAAAATCTCAGCTAGAAATATTGTTAGTTAGTTATTCACAAACGATACAATGGAGTTTTCTTATTATTGATTTATTTATTTAAGAGGATAGATATGACACTAGTAATGCTGGTTTTAAATTTATTAGTCGTCGGTTGTTTCCTCTACCATTTGGTTACGGTTATTGGCGGTTGTGAAGAAGAAGATCTGCCTGAGCCGGAAGAAGGAGATTGATTTGGTAAATTTTTACTTTACTTCAATTATCCCCCGATACATACCCATACCGCAGGAAAAATTGATGTTTCCTGTTTTATCAGGAGTAAACTCAAAAATATTTTCTCCTTCCTGAAGAGTCTGCGAAATGCCGAGTTTTGGCACAACAAAATATCCCTGACAGCCAAAGACATTAACGCCTTTAATCAACCATTTAACCGGCACCCCTTTTTTAACAACAAAGTAGTTGGGCTGATATCCTGAACTGATCACTTCCATCTCGACTTCTTGCTTGCCATTAACCAACCTTACGTTGGCATTCGAATTTGAAGAATTTGACGAGAAAGGATTGATGTTTATGCCGTTAATAGATAAAAAGTTGGAAAAATAGATAAGGCCGATTAACAAAACCAAAACTCCCATCGTTTTCATAAAATAAAGATAGGCGCCTGATTTGACCAATTTATTGATTGTACCCACCAAAATCAAAGAAGGAATTGTCCCAATAACAAAGGCTATCATTATCATTGCACCCATAACCGGACTAGCCAAGCCTAAAGCATAAACCTGAACTGTCTGAGTAAAACCGCAGGGCAAAAAATAAGTAATCGCTCCCAACAAAAACGGCAATTTTCTTGGATATTTTTTTATTCTTTCTTCAAGACTCTCAAATATTTTTTTTAAAAAACCCGTCGGAATCACCTTTCCAATCGTCAACAATCTTGCCATATCCAATCCTAAAAGAATCATAAAAATTGCTACCAACAAGGTCAAAACCGGTCCAAGTTTTAAATTAGTAGTTAAAACTTGCCCAACTAATCCTGCTAGAAATCCAAAAAATCCATAAGAAAGAATTCTACCAGCACTAAAAAATATTGCCTTAGATAAATTAGAATTTTCGCCCAAAGGACGATCGCCCTTTGGGCGAGAGATTTGGGATTTATCTATCAAAGATAGATATAACGCACCTGAAGTTGCCATACAGGTTGAAACTGAAGCTATAAGCCCAATAAAAAAAACGGTTAGATAGTTGACATTCCCAGTGAGATTAAAATCAGATATCAAATCCAATTCTTTAATAAAGAAATAAATAATTAAAAGAATGACAGAAATAGCGATAAAATCAAATATTCTCTTAAATAAACTCTCTTTTCCTAAATCGTCAATTTTCCTTTCTTTTTTGTCTAGTATTTGATAACCAAAAGATTTAATCTTCTGATTAAGAATGTTCTTATTAAGCTTGCCGTGATAAAAAATCTCTACTCTTTGATTTTTAAAATCAGGTTTTACCTCAATAATATTTTTTTCTTCTTTAAATTTATCAGCGATTAAGATATCACAGGAAGGACAGTGCATACCTTTAATATAAATGGTGGTTCTCTTAAGTTTAGCCATAATATAATAAACAGTTAAATCTTAAACGGTTAAAGGTTAAATAAACAATTAAGAATTAAACAGTTAAAAAAATATTAAAAGGTTTCGTACTTTATTTCTCTGGTTTTGGTTTTCCGCATCCGCCGCACATAGGTTTTATATTTTTGCTTTTTTAAGAAAAAGCGAATTTGTAACTACTGAAATGCTAGAAATCGCCATTGCTCCAGAGGCCAAAATCGGACTGATCCACCCCATCATCGCCACCGGTATCAAAACTATATTATACGCAAAAGCCCAAAATAAATTAAATTTAATTGTTTTCATTGTTTGCTTCGAAAGTTGAATGGTGGAAACAACAGACATAAGATTTTTATTGACCAATGTGATTCCGGCCGCATCAATGGCGACGTCAGTCCCAGACCCCATGGCAATACCGACATCGGCGGCCGCCAAAGCCGGCGCGTCGTTTATTCCGTCACCAACAAAAGCGATTTTAGATTTTAGATCCTGGATCTTAGATTTTAGTTCTTTAACCTTTTTTTCTTTCTCTTCCGGCAACACTTCAGCCAAAACGTTTTCTTTTTTTATTCCTAATTGTTTACCAATCGCTTCAGCTGTTTGTTTATTGTCTCCGGTAATCATAAATATCTCAATCCCTAAATCTCTTAATATTTGAACTGCTTCTTTAGCGCTTTCTTTAATTGTATCAGCAATAGCAATCAAACCAACTAATTTCTCGTCAACATAAACATAAACGACAGTTTTCCCTTGATTTAACAACTTTTGAGCCTGTACACCCGTAGGGTGTGAATCTAAAGTTTTACCAACATAAACCTTTTTTCCATTAACAATTCCTTCCACTCCTTTTCCAGTGATTGATCTAAACCCTTCGACTTTGCGAAGACTAAGCTTTTCCTCTTCTGTCTTTTTCACAATCGCCTCGCCCAAAGGATGTTCAGAATTTTTTTCAACAGATGCAACTATACGCAATAGGTCATTCTGAGGGAGTGAAACGACCGAAGAATCTAGCGTAGCGTTTTTTTGTTTTTTTACGACGACTTCGTCGTCTAGATCCTTCACTTCGTTCAGGATGACAAGGTTGGTAACTTCCGGTTTTCCTTTCGTCAGCGTCCCTGTCTTATCAAAAACAATCGTCTTCACTTTGTGAGCCGTCTCCAAACTTTCGGCATCTTTAATCAACACCCCGTGCTCGGCACCAATTCCTGTCCCGACCATAATGGCAGTCGGCGTCGCCAGACCCATGGCGCAGGGGCAGGCAATAATCAACACTGCAATCGAATTAAGCATTGCTAAAACTAATCCGCCAGCCGGTCCAAAAACATACCAACCAACAAATGTTGAAATGGCCAGCATAATAACAATGGGAACAAAATAAGAAGAAATAATATCGGCCAATCTTTGAATTGGGGCTTTGCTCCCCTGTGCTTCTTCAACCAATTTAATTATTTGGGAAAGCATGGTCTCTTTTCCGACTTTTGTAGCTTTGTAAACAAAACTTCCCGATTTATTCATCGTCGCCCCAATAACAGTATCTCCTTTATGTTTGCCAACCGGCATACTTTCTCCCGTTACCATCGATTCATCAATGGCTGATTCTCCTTCAATAATGGCACCGTCAACGGGAATTTTTTCTCCAGGCCGAACGCGGATAAGATCTCCGACTTTTATTTGATCGATGGGAAGTTTTAGTTCAATCATGCTTTTACAAGTTAAAATTCAAAAATCAAAAGTCAAAAATTAAAGTAAAAAGTCAAAAGTGTTAAAACTTTTTAATTTTGAATTTAACTTTTGACTTCTAACTTTTAACTTTTGATTTAATTCTATCGTCGTCTTCTTTCAGCAACACAACCGCTTCTTTTGCCTGTAATCCTATCAATTTCTTAATCGCCTCCCCGGTTCCGGCTTTGGCTTTGGCTTCAAAAAATCTTCCTAAAAGAATTAAACCGATAATAACCGAAGAAACGTCAAAATACGGTTCAGCTTTTAAATTCAGTCTCTCAAAAAAACCAGGATAAAATACTACTGCCGCCGAATAAATATAGGCAACGGTTGTTCCAATAACAACTAAAGTATCCATGTTGGCGAGGCGGTGTTTTAAAGATGAAATCGCTGCCTTGTAAAAATCATAGGCTCCCCAAAACTGAATTATTGACGCCAGTAAAAGTTGGTTAAAAAGTTTGGTCAAAATCACCGGCGCCGTGTTCATTAGACCAGGAAAGCTCCCCCAAACGATCAAACCGGCTAAAACCAAACTAATGGTGGTTTTTATCTGGAGATTTTTTAGTTCTTTGATTTTTTCTTTTTTTATCTTTTCATCTAACCTTTCTTCTCCACCTAACTCATAACTTATAACTCCTAACTTTTCAGTCTCAATCATTGCTTCATAGCCAACACTGGCTACGGCATCTTTTATTGCTTTACTTTCAATTGGGACAGTTGCTGTAATTGTTGCTTTACCGGTACTTAAATTAACAACCGCATCAGTCACCCCGGGGATCGCCTTTAGGGCTTTTTCATTACTATAAACGCATGAGGCGCAATGCATTCCTTTTATGGCAAAAGTTATCTTAGTTAGTTGGTTATGGGTTAGTTGGTTATGGGTTAGTTGGTTATGGGTTAGTTGGTTACTTGATTTCATAAAAAACTTTTTAATTTGCTAATCATTTTTGAAAGTGATAAACAAGTTTGATAAATTTTATTAAATTCTAGTTCAGTTAAATAATTCTGTTTTTTTGCAATTGATGTAATCGCCACACATTCGAAACAAGAACCTCTTGATAAAGATAAAAAATGTTTAAAATCTTTTCCTGTACGACTTGAGCCTTCAGCAATATTTAACGGAATTGAGACTGATGCTCTTCTTAATTGATTGGTTAAACCAAATAGTTCGTCTTTGGGAAATTTCTTTGTTATTTCATAAATTGAATTCACAAAATCTATACTCATCTGATATACCTGAAGATTTTCAAAATTAAACATATTGATAGTAGCTTGGTTATGGGTTACTTGGTTAATTGGTTACTTAGTTTGTTTGGCTAAGTAACTAAGCAACTCATAACTAATCTTCTATTTAACTATTAATTTTCCGTGAAACATCCCCATTCCGCAGGAAAAATCAAACTCTCCTTTTTTCGTAGGGTTAATTTCAATCTCGGTTTTTTCGTTGAGCGGCAAAAACTTCCTCACTTTAAAATCTGACAAAACTACTTCTTCCAAACAACTATTACTATCTTTTCTTTCAAAAATCAATTTGGTAGTTTTGCCAAAAGGAATAGAAATTCTGTCCGGTTTATAGCCGCCGTCAACCAAGATATCAACCTCCCCTGACGCTTCAACCGTATTTTGTTTTTTCATAAAAAAATACCAATAGGTAAATAAAATTGATAATAATCCGAAAATCAAAACGATAATTTTATCGAATGGCATTTCTTTATAAACTTTATGTACGGGTCGGGTTACCCTACCCCTATAATAACTTTTAAACTCCACATCCTCCGCCGGTTTTTGGCGGTTGCTGGACAATTCCCTTATCTATTAACCATTTTTTAGCTATTTGCCAACCGGAAGCGGAAGAAAAATCTTTACTTAAAATCTTTTCTGCCGAAACTTGACTAAAGTTTTTCCCTTCCTTATTTTTAAAGTATAACGCTAAATCATAATAGTTACTGGGAAACCAAAAGGCATTATAATACTTAGCTGCTTCAAACATCTATTTTTCCGTCGCATTATTTGCCGCCATTAACTGTAATACTGCCAATAATGCCATGCCGTGATTACAGTCCGGGAAAGCAGTTGAATTATCACAACAAGGCCTGTAAATATTTGAGGCCACTTTCTGGACCAAACTTTCCTGTTCTGCTATCATTGGAATTAATTCACTTTTGGCATAGTAGTCCATCGGCTGGGTTTTGGAAAGCGACCAGCCGCCGGTTGAAGCGAAATTACCGACTTTGCCTTCACCGTATTTGACTATATCGCCTTCATCTAAAACCTTTGATTTATTATTTAATCCAACCGCCCAGAAAAAGTTGAGTAAAAAATAAGAATTGTCACGATCGATCTTGATTTTTTTATCTGATCCTTTAGTCAAAATTTCCAGCTGCTCTTTAGTTAACGGCTGACTGCTTTTCTCATATGTTTGTTTAAACTTATCCAGATCAATCACTCCTGAAGAAATCATTT
>PEUF01000016.1 GCA_002780795.1 Candidatus Roizmanbacteria bacterium CG02_land_8_20_14_3_00_36_15
AACTAGAAGCGTCCGGACGCCATGATCCTTGTGTATTGCCTAGAGCGGTGTCGATTGTTGAGGCGATGGCGGCCTTGGTAATTATGGATCATTATTTACGCCACAAGGCACAAAATTTATAAATTTGATAATTGAAAAGAAGGTGATAATTTATGACTGATCAAAATTTTCAACAACAATTAGCCGAGCATAGAAAAGAAATAGATCTATGTGATAAACAGATAATTGAGGCTTTGGCGAAAAGGATGGAAGTGGTAGAAAAAGTTGGTGTATTAAAAAAGCAACACAATGTTCCGCCGCTTGATCCGTCCCGCTGGCAACAAGTGGTAGAAACAAGAAAGGCTATGGCTCAACAATTAGGACTAAAGCCAGAGTTAGTCGGAGCAATCTGGGAGATTTTTCATCAATATGCTTTGGAACTAGAAGCAAAGGTTTAACTTATATTAATATGATGGAAAATATGAAAAAAATAGAATTTATTGGTAAATCTCAACACATTGCTATAATCGGTTACGGCCGATTCGGTAATCTATTGGAAAAGATTATTAGTTTAGTAAATCCTGAGATTCCGATTAAAATTTATTCTTTAAGTGAAAACCCGGATAATATTAAATTTTTTCCGCTTGAAAAAGTAGTTAAAAACGCCGGTTTGATCATACCGGCCGTACCGATTAATAAGTTCGAATCCGCGTGTCAAGCGGTCGCTCCTTATATACAACTAGGAGCGACTGTTGTTGAGGTGTGTTCAGTAATGGAACATCCGGTTAAGGTGATGAAAGATGTTTTTAAAAATAAACCTGATGTTAATTTAGTCGCCAGTCACCCGATGTTTGGTCCGGCTGCCTGGAAAAGAGGAGGAGAAAATTTATCAGCCTTGCAAAGATTAAAAATAGTTATTAATAATGTTCGCTGTCCGAAAGAAAAATACCAGCAAATCATAACGTTCTTAAGGCAATTGGGGCTGAATATTTTCGAACTTGAACCAGAAGAGCATGATAAATTAATGGCCAATTCGCAATTTTTTGTTCAACTAGTTAGACAAATTGCTGCTGACTTAGGGTTAGACAAAACAGCGGTTGATACACCAGCCGCCGCCAAGATATTTGAAGGAATTGAGCTGATGGGTAGTTCAAGGGAGTTGTTTTTAGATATGATTACCTTTAATCGTTTTGCCAAAGAGCTATTATTACAAATAAATTATACTTTGAACGAATTAGTTAAATCTTTGAACTAAACAAATTATAAATTAATTTATATTTATGAAAAAAATTTATTATCTAGGTCCGACCGGCTCTTATAGTTATTTAATTGCTAAAAAAATTTTTCCTGACGACGAATTAGTATCATGCGAAAGTTTTTTTCCAATTGTTAATAAAATATTAAAAGATAAAGATGCTCTGGGTGTTTTACCGATAGAGAACTCGACCACAAGTGATGTTTTTGAGAATGTAGACTATTTGTTTTCAAAAAATTTCACAATTGTTGAAGAGGCCTATTTTAAAATAAATCTGTATCTTGTTGGTTTGAAAAATAGCAGTTTAGAACAAATAAAAGAAGTCTATTCTCATCCTAAAGCCTTAGCCCAAAGCTCGAAATATATAGAAAAACATCATCTGACGATGTGTGAATCAAAAAGTACGGCTCATGGTAAAGATATCGTTCTGGCGGGAAATGATATAAAAAAAGCCTTTATTGGCAGTCGGGACTTGGCCCGCGATCCTAGATTGTTAATTTTATCTGAAAATATTGGCAATGCCAGAAATAATATGACCCGCTTTGTTGTTATTAAAAAATTTAATAAAGATGAGATCGAAGCAAAATCAAATCAAAAATTAACAATTATTTTTAAGTTACTTCATAAACCAGGTACTTTGGCAAATTTATTGACTAAGTTAACAGAGCTTAAAGTTAATCTGACCAAAATTGAATCCCGACCAATTCCGGGAAGCCAATGGGAATATTATTTTTTAGTTGATCTGGAAATTAATCCCGAAGATATTAAAACAGTAGAAAAAATTTTTACAGCTAATACTTTAATGGCAAAGAAGATTGGCGTTTATGAAAAAGGAAAAATTTATGAAAGTTAATTATAAAAAATATGAATATTAAATTGGCCAATAGAGTAAAGAAATTAATTGATCCGACGGTTGAAGATAGTTTAAAATTGGCCTCAAAGCCTGGAGTTATTTCATTAGCTGGTGGAATTCCTAATCCTGAGTTATTTCCTATTGAGGAAATTAATCTTTCGCTTAAAAAACTGTTGAAAAATGATGAAAAAAAAGTCCTCCAGTATAGTCAAACCGCCGGAATTTCTGAATTGAGAAAAATAATTGCCAGATACTATTCAAACAAATGGAAGAAAAAAATCTCTCTTGATGAAGTATTGATTACGACCGGTTCTCAACAGGCCTTAGATTTATTGGGAAAAGCTTTTTTGGAAAAAGGTGACTGTGTTATTACAGAAAACCCTACTTATTTTGTCGCTTTATCAGCTTTTAATGGCTATGAAGTTCAGTACAAAACCGTTCAGTTAAAAGAAAATAGTATTGATATTAAACAGTTGGAAAGTCATTTGATAGAGAAGAGAGAAAAAATAAAATTTATTTATAGTATTCCTACTTTTCAAAATCCATCAGGTAACTGTTGGTCGGAAGATGCTAGAAATAAAGTGATAAGGTTAATTAGTAAATATAAATGTTTGCTTATTGAAGACGATCCTTATAGCGAACTTTATTTTGGTAACGAGTCCCCAAAAAATCTAGTAGTTTATGATCATCGAGAATCTATTATTTATCTAGGAACTTTTTCTAAAACTTTTTGTCCAGGTTTGCGAATCGGTTATGTCATAGGTTCAAAGGAATTGATTAAAAAATTATCCTTGATTAAACAAGGAATGGATCTTCATAGTCCGACATTTTCACAATATTTAATATATGAATTTATAAAAAACGAACAGACGTTTAATATCCATCTTAATAAAATAAGACAATATTATAAAGAAAAATGTCAGTATATGATTTGGTGTCTCAATAAATATTTAAAAAATAAAGCCACTTGGACCAATCCTCAAGGAGGAATTTTCATTTGGTTGACGATTTCAGGAGTTGATTGTCGAGAGCTCTATCAAAAAGCTATTGTTTATGGATTAGCCTTTATGCCGGGTTATCCTTTTTATGC
Organism: Candidatus Roizmanbacteria bacterium CG02_land_8_20_14_3_00_36_15; assembly: GCA_002780795.1. Classification (GTDB taxonomy): domain Bacteria; phylum Patescibacteriota; class Microgenomatia; order UBA1406; family GWC2-37-13. The sequence continues at coordinate 3,178 of PEUF01000016.1, forward strand.
AAATCAACCACAACTTGATACGATTAGATTAACTTTTGCAACCGCGACTAATGAAGAGATTAAAAAAGGAATAATAATACTGAGAGATTTATTAAACAAAAAAGCATAAATGAGTATTTTCGGTTGTTTTTTGGGATTTTTTTGTGTATAATATTATTTACAATTTGGCAAAAGCGTTATAGGGCGAAGATACCTCGCCCAAGCTGAAAAGTCGAAAGAGAATAAAAGACTTAACTAGACTTTTCCGGGAGTTCCCGTCACAGAACTAGCGTGTGTCACAACGAAACGGAGCACGTCAACAATAAGCTATTATTGTTTACGTTTCCCCGCCACACGGCGGGTT
>PEUF01000045.1 GCA_002780795.1 Candidatus Roizmanbacteria bacterium CG02_land_8_20_14_3_00_36_15
CTCTCAACTCGCTCAACAAATTTTTCTTAAGGTCTTTGACTACCGGCCAGAAGGGGTGAGGTAAAAACTCTTTAATTTCTGTCTCTACTTGCCTTAGTTCAACTTTTTCCAAAAGTTTTTTTGTCTTATTCAGAAAAAGATCGTCTATTCTCAAAAACCTTCGTAGCCGATCGCTTCTTAAAATAAAATAAAGATCAAAAAGATCTCTAGGTTTATATCTTTCTAATAATGCGTTTTGTTTTTCTTGGATGAGGTTTTTTGAACAAAGAATATTTACAGTGTAAGATGGAAAAATGTCAGAAATAACAATTGGTTTTTCTCCTTCTAAACTTCTTTTCCTGTAAGATACTTCCGTCTTAATTTCAAATCGTTCATCATAAATAGCCAATTCAATAATCGCCAAGTGTCCGCCGGTTGTCTTTTTTGACTCTTCAAGATTACAATCTATTCCTTCTCTTTGGATTTTTATCAATATCTCCTGAAGTGTATCTTCGTATACAAATGAATTTTTAGTGGCTGAGAAATCAAGGTCTTCGGAAAATCTTGGCGAATTAAAAACAAGTTTAAGAGCAGTTCCACCTTTAAAATAAAAATGTTCGCTCCCTTTTGCTTGATAAAAATTAAAAAGAAAAAGGTGTTGAAAATATTCTCTTAATATGTTTCTTAGTGACGTTTGTATTTTTGTTGCATGTTGTTCTAGAAAAGTTTTTTCTATCATAGATTGGTTATGTATTTTCTAATATTTAAAATAAGATTGGGTTTTTTGAAACATGTAAGATATTCTCTAAATTTTTTTAGATTAATTTTCCTTAGATCAATCCTGTCATTCCAGTTTTTTTTATCAAGGTAAACAAAATAACAATAATCTGCCAGGGCTTTTTCTGGCGTTGCAATAAAAACCTGTTCGCTCTCAATTTTTTGTAGAATGTATCCAATAAATGCTTCTTTTTTGATCTTGTGATAAATAAATGAGGCATTATTTACCTCAAATTCGCGGGTTGACTTGGTTGTTGACGATGTCACCGAATATACGGTTTCTGGAATAATATGATAGTATGATAAAGCGGTTTCAAAAGAAACATACGAAGGTTGATATAATTTGTTGGCAATTAAATAGTGACTAATATAGCCCTTTTTAAGACCATACACCCCGTTTTTTAGACGAATGATTTTATTTTTCCTGACATTATATGATAAAAAAGACTCCATCGCTCGCCTTTTTGCTCCCGACAGCAAAATAATATCTTGAGAGGTAAAAACCTTCCTGTTAATTTCAATAAGTTTTTTTTCTATTTGGAATAAATTCAGTTTTTGCATAATTTTATGATAAAACTGAAATAGAATTTTGTCAAGTGGAAGAATGGTTTTTGTGTTTTATGTTAAAATGGACTGTGCAAAAAATCATTAATCAGCTAATAAAATCTCACCAAATTCCCCTAAAATCCTCGGGCATAAGCATGGAGCCGATTTTCCATGAAAACGACGTTTTGTATTTCAAAAAAATTGCTTTTAAAAGTATTAAAGTCAATGATATTGTTTCAATAAAAAAGGGTAAACAACTCATTTCTCACCGAGTAATTTATAAAACAAATAAATATTTAGTAACAAAAGGTGACAATAATCCGATTTCTGATGGAAAGATTTTTCCTAAACAAATAATTGGAAAAGTCTATCAGGTTAAGAGAAAAGGTCAAATTTTCGATCCTGAACAACTTTATCTTCTCCAGTCAACTCTTTATTTTCAGGAAATCGTTAAGATAAAGACGAAACTCGACAAACAAGGAATAAACTATGTTTTTCTCAAGGGCTTACCGCTCCATCTTTACTTCGAAAAAACCCATCCCCGACGGATTTATCTGGATTGTGATGTTCTAGTCGATAAAAAAGATTTTTTTAAGGCTGAAAAAATATTAATAAAAAATGGTTATAGAAGATATAATCAATCATTATCAAAAATTCATACATTTCTTAGGAAAAAACAAATTGAGCTACCTTTTTACAAGACCATTAACGGTTTTTCTGTGGTTTTTGATGTTCACTTAGATATAGACTGGATGTTTCAACAACTGGGAAGGCTGGAAGAATTTTATCCTCAAAAATTTATCGACCAGCTAACCGTAGATTTTTTAAGAACTAAAAGAAAAGTTAAAATAAACAATGAATTCTTCTTTATACTTGATACTAAATACTTAATACTTTATTTAGCTTTACACATTTTCCACCACAACTTCCGTGGCGCTTTCCGCTACGAATTTTTGAATAAAGTTATCAAATATAGCGCTCCCCATTCGACCAAAATACACCCCGGGGGTGTAATCTGGGCCGATTTGACAATTAGAACTAACGATTTTAAGCTTAATAATTTTATCTATCCGGTTTTTGTTTTGCTCAAAAAATACTACCAAACACCGATCCCAAAATCATTTTTCACAACCATCCAACCATTTAACAATGTAGCAATGAAACAGTGGAACAATGTAAATATCTTCGACGACGAACCTCGTGTCCACGCCGGCATTACTCGTTTTACAAATCTTTTTGTACTCTCTCCTAACCCGTTATGGAAGAGGTTGTTGATACTTCTTAACCTCCAGGTAATTTATTCTGTTTTTTGGGTAGTTGCCAAAAAAATAGATCAGATTTTATCTACTTCGTTTACTATGAAACTTAAACCAAGAAGCAATTCTCTTTAATGGGAAGCTTTTAGTATCAATAGATAAAGTAAAATTTACAATTGCTTCTTTTGTTGCTCTAATATCATAATTGTTTATATTTAAAAAACGCAGGGCTGTGAAATATCCCGTTCTCTTATTTCCATCATTAAAGGGATGGTTTTTTATAATTGATTGAATTATGGCGGCGGCTTTAAACCAAATTGTTTCATATAAATCCTTTCCACCAAATGTGGCCCGTGGTCGTTCAACTGCCGAATGAAGCAAAGTGAAATCTCTTATTCCTCTTCTTCCTCCTCCAACCTCAATCATCTTGTCATGAATAAAATAAGATTCGGCAATATCAACATATCGAGTTTCCATAGCGTTATCGGTTGGCCAACTCCTTAATTACCTCTTCATACTCCCTACTTATTCTATCAAGCCAGGAAAAAAACTCCGGTGATAAACGAAGTATCTTATCAGCCTTTTTTGGTTTAATCAGGGCCGCTTGATATCTGGGCATGGTTTCAACCAACACCTCATCTCCTATCTTTAAATTACCTTCCCGTATAAATGACGCTGGCAGTGTAACCGCTGCCGAATTACCCACCTTGATTATTTTTTGTCTCATAAAAATATTTTAATTAGTAATGTTATAACGATGTTATAACAAAAGAGTGTTTTTGTCAAGCGGTTTTTATTATTTTTTTCTTCTTCAAATTAGAAACCAACTCATTGAAATCTTTTTCAATTTTTTCTTTTTTCGCTGAATATTTTTTTATTATTTTTCCAATAATTTCTTCCTTAGTTAACCCTTTCTTCAATAACCGAAATATTTCTGACGCAGTTTGATTAAACGTATAAAGAACCGATTCTTCGCCGTCAAAAATCACCGTTTTATTATCAAGTTTTTGGATGATAAAGCCCTTGTTAATACGATACCTCATATATAAATTTCTAATAATCAATATTAAATAACAAATCAATAATTAATATTTAAATATTCAATATTTGATATTGAATAAAAATTTATTATTTATTATTTGATATTTTATATGTTAATAGTCTAATAATCAACCACGCTGTTAACAACAAAATCTTCAGGTCATAAAAGAACGATTTATTCTTAATATACTCTAAATCCAACGCCATCCATTTATCAAAACTTGAGTGGTTGGTTCCTCTGACAACCCAGAGAGAGCCTATGCCGGGTAAGACGGAAAAACGTTTTTGATATTTTTTTGGGATTTTTTTGGCCTCTTCCACCGGTAATGGTCGTGGACCAATAAAACTCATCTCACCCTTAATAATATTAATTAACTGTGGTAGTTCGTCCAAACCGGTATGAGCCAAAAACCGGCCTACTTTCGTGTATCTGGGATCGTCGTATATCTTAAAAGCCGGCCCATCAGCTTCGTTTAGATTTTGGATTTTGGATTTAAGATTTTCTGCGTCTTCAACCATCGTTCTAATTTTATAAATCCAAAATGGCTTTTTATCTTTTCCCATCCGTTTTTGTTTGAAAATAAAAGGGCCGGGAGAGGTTAACCTTACTATAAAATATAGAACGATCAATAAGGGTGACAACAATATAAGAACAGATAGGGCTATTAACCGTTGAAATATACTTCGCATGTAAAAAATCCAAATGACAAAATCTAAAATCCAAAGTAATAAATCAAAAAAATTATTTTCTTAAAATTGCCGAAAAAATTAACACAAGTTCGCGGGTTTCTTGAGAAAATCTTTTACATTGTCCTTCAACGTTGTTATTGGCGGCTTCAATCATTTGTAACCAATGAAGAGTTTCTTTAGCTTCCTTTTTAGAAATTGCTATTTTGTGTTGAAAGTCTTTCTTTGATTCAGCAACATCAGCTTCCATATAATTCGCGCCAATACTAGTTGCTGATCTAACAAGTTGCGAGATTAATGGAGTATTAATCGGATTATAAGTTAATGTTTTTAAAAACCAAATAACTTCTTTTCCAAATTTAGAAGTTCTTTCTTTCAAATCATATTTTTTGTCTTTATTTGGATTTTGGATTTGATTTGACATTCGGATTTTGGATTTTAGATTTAATTTTAATAATTATAGTATAATTTCTTCATGAAACTGCCAAAAACCTTAAAAAAACTCTTCAGGTTTGCTGTTGACAATTACTTCATCTCCATCTTCCTCGCCTGTATCGCTTTTGTTGTTTTTGTCTCAGCTTACAAACTATTTTTTGTCAAACCAACCTATGTCTATGTCAAGGTAAAAATGGGCCAGGGACTGTGGTGGGCAAATACGGCCAAGCCAAGTTTGTGGTTTATAAAAAGTATCAAAAAAGGCGGTGTTGAACGCGACCTCACCCGCAAACCCATGGCAGAGATTTTATCAGTCCGCTACTACCCATGGTGGGGATCAAATCAATATGATGTTTATCTAACCATGAAACTCAAGGTTTCTGAAAGTAAAAGCACTGGCAAATATAGTTTTAACCGCTCAACTATCGGTGTCGGTGCACCGGTAGACTTTGAATTTCCCAACGCCCAGTTCTCCGGGACCATTATCCAAATGAGTCGATCACCAATAAAAGAAAAATTTATCACTAAAACAGTTACCCTGGTTAAAAAATGGGCTTTCCCTTGGGAAGGGGAGGCAATTATTATTGGAGATAAATATTTTGATGGTGAAGAAACCGTCTTTAAGATCGTTGGTAAACAAATCGAGCCATCTCAAGAGACTTATAGTCTTTCTGGAACATATTATGCGGTAGAAACCGAAAGAAAAATAAATATTACTCTAAAAACTAAGATAAAACTTAAGAAAGAAGGCGATGAATTAATTTTTGGCGAAGATCAGGTAATTAATCTTGGAAAAACTATTAACATTGCCACTGATAATTTTACTTTCTCCGACTACGTCGTTAATGGAATAGAATAAATCCTTGGATCTGCTAAAATACGGTTATGGCGACTAGTCAAGAAAAAGCTTCTGTCTTAACTCAAACTAGCCTTAAACCGTTTATTAACAGATTGTGGGCTCTCTCTCAACCAATAAGGGAAATTCCGAATAAAATAGAAAACAAAATAGGGAGAGAGTGGCGAGGAGAAAACTTTGTTGAAGAAAAGGCTCACCAGACTCAAGCCGAGATCGATTCGTTTGAAAATCCTCAGCGGCTGGCCGATGGTATAAAAAAACTCCTTATGGGAATGCAGTGGTACTATGATCTGTTGATTAAAGAACCGCCCATGTCAGATAAACAAATAGTTGAGTTTTTTATCAACGCCGGCAAAACTATTTCTCCGGACGCGGCCAATTTTGTTCCTCTAGTAGATGAGTGGGTCGCTTATGGAGCTGATCCGGAAAAATATAAAGCGCAGATTAAAAATTCTGTACAAAAATATTTCGAGAAATCAATCCCATCACTTCTTTTTTTCATAAAAAGAAAGTTTGTTCTTCCTGATAAGTTTAATAAGGCGATGGAGTTGGATCAAATAAAAGCTTTTTATCATACTATAATTGGTGATCAGCCGGATATGAGGACGGGCGGCGCCAAGACACAAGTCGTTGAACCAGTTGCCCTGATCTTTGAGTCGTTGACCAATCATCCAATAACTACCTCAAAAGGCCAAAAAATTATTCCCTTAACAACGATTTCTCCCCCGGATAAAAGTATTCAGAAAAAAACCCATCAAGCCGTCTCTGAAGTATCCGGGCTGCTCCAGGCGGTGATTCATAATTTAGGAGACAAACTAACGCCCGAAGCCCGCTCACATTTTATTAGGGCGTTAGCAGTAACTCAACCAGTTGAAATAGAAGCGTCTCAAACTACACGGCTGGAAAAGTTTTTTCGTCAGTCGCCAACCATTCTTCAAAACGCTTTCGGTTGTAACATAACCCGACACGACCAGATTGTTTTTGGTTTAGGGGAACAGTACATCCGGCTCCTGTTTGACGAACTGGGAGTTGACTTTTCCTCACCTTCCACCCAACCTAAAGACGAAACTCAAACGCTCGACTATCAACAGGCAGCCAAAAACGCTTTAATTAGATTAAAAGAGACTGTGGGGAAAATTATTTTTGATGAATCACACTTCCTACCGGAGGCACCTTATAAAGAAGGTCAACCGCCGCTTGAGCTGCCTAAATTTGATATCGATGATCCCAGTATCCAGGCTTCCCTTACTGACTACTGCCTCGGTCGATGGTTGGCCGAACTGATAAAAAATGATGGTGACTTTGTCAATGTGACTAAAAATAAGGCAGAGTTATCATCTCACGGCCGGGAAAAGATTAAGACGTTGATCGGTGAGGTCGATGCCGGCCATCAGCTGCTTATTACTCATGGTCATAGTAAAGACAACTTTCTATTAAACACTCTATATCAAGTGGTTAAAAAAGAAGTTATTCCTAACATGAGGTTTTCCACTAAAGTTACACCAATTCAACTAATAAGAGTGGTTTTAAATTATTTTGAAACTCAAATCAACCAAGACTCCCAGTTTGGTCACCAGGCGCTTCACGAGCATCCGGAAGGCCTTGGTATGACTGGTGTAGCCGAATTTGAAGAAAAAGACAGTTATTTTGAACTTGCCCCAAAATTTTATTATCTTATGTCTTTAGCGGAAAATATTATTATGACAGACTTTATGTATAAAAAAGGAAGGGACTATATGGATGACGAAACCATTTTGCGTGACCGATCAAGAGGAACCCTTCTTGAAAGACGTCAGCTCTATCCGCAAACGGCATTTTTTGTCCGTTTATTAAATAGACAGGGGCCGTTGATCAAGCCGCCGGAAAATGTTTTATATGAGTTTAATATCGAAACCTGGATGGCGCTTTTGGGAGATAAAACCAGTGGCCTGACGGCCGACTACTCCCAGGTGACAGATAAGTTTGGTGGACGTTCGCTCACCCCTTACGCCAAAACCATCCAGGATCTGACGGCTAGCCATATTATTGACTTTCACCAGGCCGAAAGCGGTCAACCCCTGCCTATTCCTTTAGTAAAAATATGCGACGGGAATATTGGTTTAATTCAACAGATGGTTGATAATTTATCGGCCGGTCAAAAAAAACAAAAAAAACCGGAGCTGGTTATTTTCTGGGAAGAAGATCTTGCTCGGGCCCTATTTAATCAACTAAAAAAAAGGGGGGCAAGGGTTGAGTTGATCACCGCCGATACTTCGTCTGAAGAAGACACGGCGATTGAGTCGCGGTTTTCCAATGGCGTCACCGACGTCTTAATTACCAGCGGCAGAAAAGGTTACGGGGCTGATTTCAAAGACAGACAGGGCAACCATCTTGATTTAAGAGTGACGGTCGCCAATCCCCAAACATTTACCCAAATCAATCAGGCCTTTGGACGGCGTCGTCTGGAAAAACACCTGGAAGATTTTGACATTTTTTTTGAGAAAGATTTTTTACTCCAGTTGTTCACTCATTTTCCCGACACCAAACCGACCCGCTGGCCATGGAACATCGGAATTACTACCTACAGCGAGGCGGAAAAACTTTTAAATCAATGTTTACTAAATAGTAGGGGTAGCCTACCGGAAAAACTTAATGATTTAGTTTTAGAGTCGTTGCGCTTAAACCAATTTGCTGATGGCTCTGACCCATTACAGACCGTCAGGATGGAATTGTTCTTTCTTACCCAAGTTATGCCGCGGGTAATTAAAACAAAGCTTGGTTTAATAAGGGAAACGCTTGCCAATAAAAAATCGCCTCTTTCTTCGCTTATTAACAAGCGAGTTGAGGTGATAGGACACGACCTTGATCCTAAATTAAAAAGGCAGATTAAGAAAAAGATCGTTGACCAAGTCGTCTACCATTTCTGTCAGACCGATGCTTCGTTGTTTGAAGAGTTTAAGCAGTTAATGACGACTGCTTCTTTAAATTTTTTTATTGCCGGAAGAGATGCGGTTGTGTTAAGTGAAACACAGGCCCAGCTGCAAGACTTAATCGATTCCTGTTATCTCCCTTTCTGGCAGGAACAGATTTCTCTTGAGGCTTATCCTGCGTCCAACCCTCTACCTTTATTGATCGAGGACCAGATCCTTCTCCAGCAGGAGATTCTCGACTTTATCACCAGTAAAAGTATCTCTCCGGCTGAAATGGTTGGTTTTGACGACTTATCACTTCCGTTTCCGTATTACAAAGCCGCTTCCGGCACTCGTCCCCCCGTAAGTAGCTATTTTGAAACCATCACCCTTCTTCCTTCTGGTGAGTCAACTCTTGCTTTTCATTTCGCCGGTACTCCTTTATCTAGAAGTGTTTCCGATAAAGAATTTAAAACATGGATTCAGACAATAAATGAAAAAAATAAAAGACGGAGGAACGATCAAGATTTTGTTGATCTTCTTATCGACGGTGTCTCAACCAGAATGTTGCGCGTTTATAAGAAAAGAAGTGTTTCTCCTTGATTTTATGATAAATGGAGATATAATTATACTATAAGCTAACAAAAAACTATGACGACCAGAACTGGTGCAGAACAACAATCTCGCGTCATTAATTATTCGCTTACTGCGTCTGGACTAATGCTTCTTTCGTTTTTGGGAAGCGGCTGTAATTTTGCCTCTTCTAAGGTAATCAACAATGAAACCACTAAGGGCCCGGAAAAAATTAAGGAATTATTAGACGGCTTTAATGCAGCCGATCAGGCGGCGAAGATTAATTTTATGACCAGTGGTCTGTTCGACGGAGAAAACAGAGTCATCAATAGCCAAGGTACTCTTCAACAAGCGGCGCTGGCCAGCCTATCAATGGATCGATTTAATTTTGACTCTGATTCTTTAAAGATCACTTATTCTGAACAGACGACTCAACTTATCAGCCCGGAAATTGGTCCTCTGTCAATTACCTCAAAGGGAGTCTCGCTCATTCAGGCCGCGGTCGAGTTTAAAAACAGCGACACCAATGAATTAGAACAGCGGGTTGTCATGTTTTCCAGCCTTGATGGAGGCAAAAGTTGGGGTTCAGCCGCGTTTGTTAACGTCAAAACCCCTGAAGGACAAGGAGGCCCAGCGATAGTTAGTATTATCCAGGATCCAGAAAAAGAACAACTAGGAATTGGTACTAGTAGTGATCAAGCGCTGGCACTTCATATGGATTTTACCTTCGCCGGCGATGTTGAAAAACAGGCGATGTTCATGGTAATCAACGGAACAATCTCCGATACTCTTTATCCGTATAGTGCGATTATTGGCGCATCAAAAGACGGTAAGATTATGGTTATCACCGGTGACGGTAAAACTTATACTTTCCCTGCCCCAGACGGAGGATTTATTATGCCAGGATCTCCTGAGGTTAACCCTGACCAATTAGAAACATCTGATAGAGCCGTTGGCATCAGCTTAATTAGCATTACTCCCACCGCTATCGCTCCGACTCCACCACCAACCGAGCCACCAGTTCAACCGCCCACCGAAGAACCCACACAAGAACCAACGGTGCCACCTACAGAAACGATCCCAACAATTGACGTCGACGGACTGCAGGTCCCCGACCCCAAAATCTCCAACCCGGAGCTGTTTGATCTTACTAATCCCAGCTCACCCATCGCCAAGTTTGCTAATGCTTTTGGAGTTAAACCTGAAGAAGTAGGAAATTTGACACCTCAATTGCTAACCGGCGCTGACGGAAAACAGTTTGTAGTTCTAACAACAGGAGATCTTGCGACTACCACCAACTTCGACGAATCTAGTACTCCTCTTCTTATGGCTCAACAAAGAGAAATTGGAGAGTGGGTGTGGCGATCTATAGGTTTAAAAGACCTGGAAAACGCAATAAACCTAGAAGCAGGAGACTCATTAGTGTACAATAAAAAAAATGACCGTCCCATTGTAAGCGATGCTTATCATATGATGATGGCAAATAATTATTCTGTGATCACTATAGCACAAGGGGCATATTGGAAATTTTTTGAGCGGGAAATGGATGCTCCAATCGATAAATACAGTAGTTCAGATATCAAAGCACAAATCCAAATTATTAAAAATATGAAACTAATTAATCCTAATTTAAAAGTTAGAATTCATCCGTTTGGTTCTTTTGCACAAGCTAATCCAGACTGGTTAAAGGGTTTATCTCCTGATGAGGCTAAAATTCAATTAAAACAACATATGCAGCAACTTTATAGTTTATTTATAGATAATGGACTTATACCTGATGAAGTTGTTGTTGTAAATGAACCATTTTTCCAAGGCAGTGGTTGGATAAGAGATGACGCCCTTTATCGTGATGGTCTCGGGTATGATTATATTCTCTATGCGTTTTCCGTAGCACAAGAAATCGTTGGCGATAAAACTACATTGATCTATAACGATACTGCAAATAATTCTGAAACACAGGTTCCATATAATTTTTACACAGGACTGACAAAACAAGTTGTAGAGATGTTGAAAAATGCTGGAATTAAGAATTTCGCCGTTGGTATGCAAATGCATCTCAATGGTAATGCGCCAGTAAATGAAAATGATTTAATACAGACAATGCAAAATTACGGTGTTCCTACTTATATAACAGAACTTGATGTTGACACTTCCATGTTACCGCTAGAACAAAGAGATACCGCTTTAACCAATATTTACACAACTGTTTATAGAGCTGCCATCAAATCTAGCGTCTGTAAAGGAATTTCAACGTGGAATGGAGTAGATGATTTAACAGTAGCTGTTGATTATAATGGAAATATAGATGCGTCACCATCAATGTTTACTAACTCGTCCAATCCCCAGCCAAAACAAGTCTACTACAACGTATTAAAAACGCTTTTGTCTGAATTAAATTCAAAGTAGTAACCCTCTTATCCCCCAGAAAAGTACCTGATATGACCCTGGGATTGGCGGATTAAAAAAACCATAAATAAATAAGGTCCAAAACGCAATCACTAGCCCTTTATTATATAGATATCCATGTTTAAGTATTAAGATATCGGATCTGATAAATAAAAATAATATTATTATAAATAGTAAAAAACTAAAATACCCAGATTCTGCAATAACTAAGCTTAAATTATTATGAATATATTCTGTTGCTATTTTTGCTTGTTGGCTAGCTAATTGATTTATGCTGGTAAAATTTTTTTGATGATTTGGTAAATTATTATAATAATTTCCTAATCCGACCCCTAGAATAGTTACTGATCCTATGTCGATACCATTATTAATTTGGTTGAATCTCGATTCGATTGAAGTAACATCAAGCTCACCGTTTGAAATAAACCTGTCTACAAAGGAATGACCTAATATATTTACCGAGATTATATTTATCAGAAAAGAAATTATTAATAAACTTGCTAGAAATAAAACAATCTTTGATTTAATATATCTTCTATATATATAGAAAGATGACATGGAGCTAAAAATTAACATTACTATACGTGTCCGCCAATTAGAAATGAAAGAGAAAAAACAAATTATCAAGAAAAACAAATAACTTAATATTTTCTTAGATAATTTCTGGCTAAACGATATTAAAAGAATAAATGGGATAAATATTTCATCATAAGCATCGATATAAATCCGACTTCTTGCTAAATTTAGCAAAACCAGTTCTGATTGATTTTTATAGATCAATGGTCCCAAATAAGCAGTATAAAATGATGGGGCAAAAAAAATAAGACTTTGATAGGCTACATTTACAAATGTTCCAAATAATATTACTTTAATTATTTTTTTTGTTTTATGTTGATAAAAATAAAAGATGAATAAAGATGCAATTCCTAATATTATGTCTTTATATCTCGTCCAAAAAGAATAAAAATTTACAGCTATAAATATAGTCATCGATTGTATTATAAATTGAGCAATAATTATGTTTATCAGAAATTTTTTACCTTTTTTAAAAAAGATCTGTTTATTTTGAAAATAATTTCTGGCAAGCAAATATAAGAAAATTCCTATAAATAATATTCTCGCAAGAGCTTGTGATGTAAGAAACGATGATGTAGAAGTTGGGGCAAGATAAAAACTAGGTATTCTAAATAAAAATAGAGCGATAAGAAAAAGATTAAAAAATAAGCTATTTATATTCTTGAATTTTAGTTTTGTTTTTATATGGGGAAATAGTATTGTTGCTGATTTCATTATAAGAATTAATCTAATTACTTATTTTGTTATAAATTTTCATTAGGGATTTATAATATTTTTCTGGAGTATAGTATTTTTTATACTCATTTATTACATTTCGTCTCATTTTGTTTAAGTTATATTTTCCTTTTGAAACTAAAATAATTTTATTTTTAAGATCGTTCATATCGCCAGGATTGAAAAATAACCCTGTTTTTTCATGTTTAATTCGTTCTTTAATTGGACCTAAATAAGGTGCTAAAACCGGTGTTCCTGATGCAAAAGATTCCATTAATACAAGTGGACCTTGCTCATAAACCTGAGACGGTATAATAGTAAAAATTGAGTTATGAATAAGATCTGATTTTACGTCATCGGAAACGTTATAACGGAAATCAATATTTTTAAATTTTCTAAAGCTATCAAGTTCTTTTCTCAATGGACCATCTCCTAACACCAGTAGGTTTTTATCAGCAAGTTGAGTGAAAAGTTTGACTAATTGTAATATGCCTTTTTCTTCTGATAGTCTCCCTACATAAATAAAATATTTTTCTATGCTTTGTTTCTTCGCTTTATTTTGTTTAATATTATTAAATGTGAAATGGGGCACTACAAATATATTATTCGAGGATATGTCTAAGTATTTAAGATAATACTCTTTCGTAAAGTTCGATGGAAATATTAAGGCTTTAATTGTTTTAAATTTATTAATTGTTTTGTGATATAAAAACGCACCAGAATAAAATAAAGAGGCAGAGTACGATTTATGATAGCACTTGTAAAAAATTGCAGGATAGGAGAACTTTTTATTTACACAAAGCTCACAAATTTTTCCTCCTTTAAAAAGATTACTTTTAGGACAAAAGTATCTATAGGTATGAATTGTTTGTACCGTAGGTATCATTAATTGATTGCAAACATCATACAATTCTGGGGTAAGCAGCGGATATATGTTATTAAAATGAACAATATTTGGACGGAAATTAAGTATTATATGCCTAAATTCATCACATTGATTCTTATTGGAAAACATGTTTAATGCTATCTTTGCCTGCGAAATTATTCCTGCATCAATATTTTTACTATTCTTTGAATAAAGAATTACATCATGCCCATGTTCTATCAAAAGTTTGTTCAACAAATCAACATAAACATCTTCTCCTCCTCTATATTGATAGAAATTATGAATCAATAGTATCTTCATAAGCTGATAAATAATTTTCTAACTTCAACATAAGTTCTGTTCTTTTTTGATTGTTAAACATCCGATTTTTTAGAATAGTTTTTGGATCCTTTTCAAGGATAAACTTTTTAAGGGAATATTCTAACTCTCCTGTTATAAAAATATACTTTTGGTAATCCACTGGAAGTTTATTTCGTAAAAATCTAAGATATTCAGCTTGATGATTATTAACATGTTCATTAAATTGTTTTAATCTGGCGACTATAAAGGGCATTGACCGACCATATTTAGAAATTAAGTTTATTGTTCCAAATCCTCCATGAACAATAATTTTGTCTGATTTTTTAATCAAGCTTATTAGTTGATTTGGAGTAAGAGATGAATAATGTAATATTTTTTTATATCGCCATTTATACAAAGGTACTGTTGTTTGTATTATTAGTTTAGATTGCCAATTTGTGTTTATTAAAACATTGTCTAAGGCTAAAAATATTCTATTAAAAGAAAATTTCGTCGTGCCTGTTGTCACAAAGATTATAGCAGACTCCCCCAATATTTTGCTTTTGGATACCATTTTTTTTGTATATTATGTTGAATTAGAAATAAATCAGTAAAATTATACAAAATTTTTCCTGTCATACTGGGATATTTTATAAAATCATACGATTCGATATAAATTAGTTTAGTTTTATAGAATAGCTTTCCAACTAAAAAAAATGCGATAGCTATGCCAGCTCCACAACTTATTAATATTTTTGGTTTTTCTTTTTTAAAATATTCTAATGCAAGAACAAAATTTTTAATTAAGTTGACAATATTTCTTGATTCGGGATAATATGCGTAATAAATTGTTTCGTTCTTTAGATAATACTGAGTGTCTTGTCCAGGAAATGTTATCCAAAATCGTCTATATTTTTTAAAAAGTTTTTTCAACTGAATAAGTTCAAAAAGATGCCCCCCCTTTGAACTTATCAGGCCTATTTTTATTTTGCTGTATTGTTTTTTAAAGTTTTCATTACTCTTCATAACTTTATTATTCTGTATTATATCAATAAAACTATTAAACTAAAAACGAAAAATATTTGAAAGAAAATAACCATCAGGAATTAACAGATAGGGAAATAGCTAAGTTTTTTAAAAAAAATGTTTTTTAAATTGGATTGATATTACAGAAGAAAAGGTATTTTATTAATAACAATTAATTAACTAATTCCCTGCAATTAGGATTTTAAAACAATAAAATCTCTAATCAATAAATAATCCATTTTCGTCTTTAAAAAATCGCTTATCGCCTGTTCCGGATTTTCGATGATTGGTTCGCCTTTTAGATTAAAACTGGTGTTTAAAATGCAGGGAATTCCGGTCAATTCGTAGATTTTTCTAATTAATAAATAACAACGTCCGTTTACTTTATTGATTGTTTGAATAAGATTGTTAAGAAGTAAGTTAACCATTACGATGGGCTTAACCGTAACGGTAGCTGGAAAGAAGGTGAGTTTAAATATAAAGCAATTTCAGCTCAAGAAGAATACAAATTAAGAAAATCAAAAGTAGGAAGAAAAATCAATAATGGAATAATTGAGAAGAGAATCTTAATTAATTTTACTATACTTTAAACTTAAGTTAGTATGATTAAATCATTAAAGATCAAGAATGTATTCATATTTTTGTTTATTCTCATCGGGATTGTTTTAAGGGTTGAAAAAATAATATCAACACAACTCTATAGAGATGAAGTTTATGATCTATTTTGGTCACAAAGTTCATCCTTAAGACAGCTTCTTTCTTATAATTACTGGGACACGTTTCATCCTCCTGCTTACTTTATTTTCTTAAAATACTGGCAGCTCATAAGTATAGACCCACTTTTTATAAGATTACCAGGAGTGTTTTCTTTCCTGATTACCAGCATATTATTAGTAATACTGGCAAAAAAAATTTCCCCCCGGTCTTTTTTATTGTCGTTTATTTTAGTTGTATTATTTTCATTTTCCAGTACCCAGCTAACAATAAATATTCTTGCTCGTCAATATATATTAGTTATTCCCTTAATGGTTTTATCTTTAATTATGTTTATAGAAATACTTGAAGGGGATAAGAGTAAAAAATTGTACTTTACTATAGTTACGTTAATGGCATTTTTTGCTGATTATTCAAGCATTTGGTTAATTTTGTCTTATTGCTTATGTGTACTATTTGGCTTTGTAGCCAAGAAACGCTATAAACAAATATTATTTCCTATGACCATAATTACCATGACGATATTCTTCTGGGTTTTTTTATTTATGATAGAAAAAATCGGATTTTTTTCTAGCGTTTTAAATAAAAATTATCCCTCTGGTGGATTTTCAATTATTGATAATCTACTCAATTATATTGCCTGGTTTACCGGTATAGATCTACCACAGTTAGCAATAAATTCTTCGATCACTAGGATTGTAGAAATTTTTTTTCTAGTTTTTGGGTATATGGGTTTAGTTTACTATATGAAGAAAGGGAATAAATATATTGGCATTCTGCTTATAATTATTTTGACAGTTCCCGTCATAATTTCTCTCATTATTACAAAATTTCTTTTATATGTATTTGTTCACAGAAATTTAATTTTCGTTAATATTGCTTTTATGTTTGGCTATTCACTCTTTTTATATTATTTATTGAGATCGAAGCGTCTTATATTAATAATCATTGGGATTATGTTACTGATTGTTTATATCTTAAATCCGTTTTTTAACTTTAACAAACTATATTACCACGAAAACTATGATTGGATAAAGTTGACAATCTACGCACATAAAGCTCTTAAGAAAAGTAAGTCCGTGGTAATTTCAATTGATCCACTTTACATGTATTCTCCTATTGCATATTACTCCAATTTTTATGGGCAAATAAATGGACAAACTATAGTATCTGATTTTACAGAGGATCTGACAGTTTATAATAGAATTATCGTGGTTGATTTTCTTGAAGAATATCCTAATGATATAATGTTAATTGCGATAAATAATATTAGAGCGCGTAATAGTATGATATGTAATAAGGTGACATTAGATTCAAATGTTTTGGTTTACCAGTGTGATAAATAAAAACAATGTATTTGGCGCCGCAAATGTAATTGAAATAGATAAAAAGAATGTATTTTTAAATGTCGATAGTAAATTAAAAAATTAATATGAACAAATTAAAAGTTATCATAGTAATGCCCGCCTACAATGCGGAACCAACACTTAAGAAAACGGTGAATGATATTCCAAAAAGTGTGGTGGACGAGATTATTCTTGTAGATGACAAAAGTAAAGATCGAACAATTGAAATAGCTAAAGAATTAGGACTAACTGTATACAATCACCGGATAAATCGCGGATATGGCGGAAACCAAAAAACCTGTTATAAAAAGGCATTAGAAAAAGGTGCAGATATTATTATTATGCTTCATCCAGATTATCAATATGACGGCAGCTTAGTTGGTGAAATGATTGGACCGATTATCCATGGGAGAGCGGATATCATGTTTGGAAGCCGTATTAGAACAAGATCGGAAGCATTGACCGGGGGAATGCCTCAATTAAAGTATTACCTCAATCGTATTTTTTGTATACTAGAAAATATTATATTGGCTGTAAATTTTTCAGAACATTTTAGTGGATTTAGAGCATATAAAAGAGAAGTTTTAGAAACTTTACCGATCAATAATTTTTCTGATGATTTTGTTTTTGACCAGGAATTTATGATATCGGCAATAGCTTATGGATATAAAGTTGGCGAAATTCCAGTTCCAATAAGATATTTTACAGGGGCATCCTCTATTCAATTTATTAAAGGAACAAAGTTTTTATTACAAACACTTAAAACATTATTGTTATATATGATGTATAGAATCAACGTTATGAAAAATAAGATATTCCATTACCGAATAAATTAGATAAATATGAATATCTAATAAAAAATATATTATGGGAATACGTAAGAGATGTGCAAAATAAAGAAGAGTGATTTCATGTTTTGAAACAAATATTTACTAAAATAATGAAAAAAATAATATTAATTTTAATCTGCGTACAGCTTTGTGTAATTATTGTTTTAACTTTTATTATTTATAAGAAACATATAAGCAGAATTAAGAAAGTAAATGTCAATCCAATAAAGAAGGAGAATATATCTGTTAATAAAGAAAGCACTCTTCATTGGTTTTATGAATTTAAGGCAAATGAACAAGGTTATGATTATGGGGGAGGTTCGTTGAAAGCTGTTTATGATATCAATTCAGATACGCTTAATGAGCGGTTTGACTATGAAATCAATAAAGATGATAAAACCTTCAGGATTATCACTCTTGGAGATTCTTTCACGTTTGGATACGGAGTTGATACAAAATATAATTGGACTGAATTATTGGAAGACAAATTAAATCAACTGTCCTGTACAAATTTTAATAAGATGGAAGTTATTAACCTTGGAGTTAGCGCATATGATATCCAATATTCGGTCGAACGGTTTAAGCTGAGGGGTAAAAAATATAATCCTGATCTGGTTCTGTGGCTGTTGAAGGGGGATGATTTTCAGGAGATAAAAGAAATTGTACAGCCAAAATGGAACAAAATTAACAATGAAAGGTTAAAACTCTTTACGCCTGATATTGTATTATATGCTCAACCTTTACAGAAAGCAATTGAAGAGATGACGAACGAGTTAGGGGAAAGTACAATTTTGCAAATGCAAACACGGTTTCTTAATGAAATAAAAAACTACTATACAGATAAACTAATCTTATTTACTTTTAACAGTACTCAAGAAAAATATAAATTAATAATGAGAAATTTTTCTAATAAAAGAAAAAATACTTTGTTTTATGAAAATCTTATAGATATTTACAATAAAGAAAAAGATGCAACCTTTCTTCCCTTTGACTATCATCCGAACAACTTGGGGCATAAACTGATAGCTGAAGATATGTTTAATTATCTCGTAAAAAATAAACTAATTCCCTGTAATTAAGGCTTTGAGGTAAGAAACTCCCCTATCACCAGATAATCCATTTTTGTCCTTAAAAAATCCTCTACCGTCTGCTCGGGGGTTTCAACGATCGTCTCCTTCCTTCGCTAAAACTCCATTGGATAAATACCCCATTTCCGCTTGACAACCAACGGAATTCACGCTAATACAGTTGGTAACGGACGGGTTTTAAATAATAAACGGTAAATAGTTATTTTTAGATATTATTTGAAAACTGGCGTTTTTGTAAGTTTTAAGCCAATCATTTGGTGGTTTTACTTTGTCTTTACTCCATTTAATTTCATAGCCATAAAGCTTTCCTCCGCGCTCTTCTACCCAGTCAATTTCCTTTTTATCATAAGTACGCCAAAAATAGTTATTGGAATATAATTTTAGGTAATTAGTTGATTTCGTAACCAATCAATCGTAGGATTAGATTGCAGATATGAGACAAATCAACTATCAAAAACGTTTGACAGGTTTTTTAGCCGGAAGGAAGTGTGTTTTCTGCGGTTCAAGAAAGGTTTGTATCACTAAAAGAAGGTACGCAAAATGTCTTAGATGTTTGAAACAAAAATCGCTCCGAAGACTCCGATTTGAAATTGAAGTAATCATTGCCTTCGTTCATCAACGCCCTGCTTGTCAGGTAGCTGTTGAATATGGAATCAGTTATCAACCAATACATAATATTTTCAGAACAATAAGGGAAATCTTGTTTCATCAAACAGAACTTGAAGGCAAGAAGTTATCAGGCCAGATTGAAATTGATGAAGCATATTTTGGAGGACGTAAGAAAGGAAATATTGGACGGAGAGCCTGGAGTAAATCTGTTGTTTTTGGACTTCTAGAGCGTGATGGCAGGGCCTACGCCAGAGCTGTTGACAACTTAACAGCGCCAAACCTTATGGAGATCATAAAGAAGAAAACCAGAAAAGGAAGCGTCTACTTTGCCGATCAGTTCCGCTCTTGCAGCTCACTTCGCCAATTTGGTAAACGCTTAACGGTCAACCACGGTAAAGCCTTCTCAACTAAACGTCACAACCACATAAATGGAATAGAGGGATTCTGGCCATACGCAAAACATGAGCTGTATAGTTACAGAGGAGCATCAAAGGTTAACTTTCCTCTATACTTAAAAGAAATGGAGTACCGGTTTAATCATCGAAAAGAAAACATATTTGAAACCATTATGAAGTTATATTTTGGTTACTATTCATACTAATTACCTAATCTTGTTCTAACCTTTTGTCGTTTTCTACTAAACTATAAGACAAAAATAATTTTGACTCATCATAATAATCTTAATCAAGTAATTAATAGAAGTCGTTCTTATATATTTAGATTTTTACTAAGATTATCTTTATTGATTTTATATAAAGGGTGTTTTCATATTGCAGTGTCTAAAGGTGTGGCAAATGATATAAAAAATATAACTCAACAAAAGAGTATTGGAATAATTCCTTACGGGTTTGACTTTAAATTTTTAGATCGGTTGAAATTTCTAAAAAAACCAATCAAGATTGTTTCTGCAGGAAGATTCGACCAACAAAAGGATTTTACAAATTTAATTAATGCTTTTTCATATTTAAATGAAAAAAATAAAAAGAACTGTAGTTTAACTCTAATTGGAGATGGGCAAGATTATCATAGGTTATTAACTCATATAAATAATAAAAATCTAAATAATACTATAAAACTAGTCAAATGGAAAAATAACGTTAACAAGTATTTTAGAAAGTTCGATTTATTTATCTTTTCATCATTATACGAAGGTCTTCCTAACGTGATCATCGAGGCAATGTCACAAGGCTTACCCATTATTTCAACAGACACGCCATTTGGACCAAGTGAAATATTAGATAACGGTAAATACGGAATTCTTGTCCCCATGGAAGATCCAGAGGCGATGGCTGGTGCGATGTATAAATTATTAACTAACAAGAAGAAATATAATTATTACGCAAAACAATCTTTAGAACGGGCTAAATATTTTTCTTTGGGTAAAATGCTGAAGGCCTATAAAAAAGTAATATTGGAAGCGTTAAAAATAAATTAATTCTGTGGCTTGACAAATCAAGTTGTCTCATTTATACTTGTAATAATTTGTATTACAATTTATTACTAACCCATGAGAACTGTAGTTAATATCTCTTTACCGTTGTCTCTTAATCGGGTTGTCGATGAGGCTGTTGCCAACGGTAGCTTTGCCAGTAAAAGTGAATTTTTTCGCGATTTACTCCGTAAGTGGATGGAGGGTAGGCTTTTAGCAGACCTTGAGAAAAGCCGGAACGAATTAAAAAAAGGTGAAGGGAAAATTTTGAAGTCTTTGCGGGATTTGAGATAATAATCGTAATGATTATCTATTACTCTAAAAAATTTGAGAAAGAATACAAAAAACTTCCGATTAAGATAAAGATTCTCGCAGAAAAGAAAGAAAAAATCTTTCGTAAGAATCCTTTTGCCCCCAGCCTCAGGGCTCATAAACTAAAAGGAAGACTAAGCGAGTTCTGGTCGTTTTCAATAGACCTCTATTACCGGATAATTTTTGAGTTTGCTAAAAAAGAAACGGTCTGGTTTTACTCTGTAGGCAGGCATAGCATTTATGATTAAATCAACCATATATTTTACTCATTAGCGACCTATGAAATCTTTAGTATCAATTATTACTCCTACATTTAACCATAAAAGATTTATTTCTCCATGTATGGAGTCGGTGATTGGTCAAACCTATAAAAACTGGGAAATGATTATTGTTGATGATGCTTCAACCGATAAAACTTTCATAATTGCTTCGGGCTTTGCTAAAAAGGATAAAAGAATAAAAATTATCCGTCATAAAACTAATTGGGGTTTAAAAAGATTAAAAGATACTTATAATCAGGCCTTAAAACAAGCTGAAGGCGAATTAATCGCCGTTATAGAAGAACGGGGGGGGTCGTCTTGGATTAAATTTGCTTCAAAATCTCAAACTATGGGAAGAGAAGAAGTAAAAAATTGTATTAATAATTTTGTTAAAAATAAAGCTAAATCTTTCTCATGGGAAAAAGCTGCTAAAGAAACTTTGAAAATTTATAAATGGGTTTTAGAAAAAAATCGCCGAAGATGTGTTTGAGTATTTGACGAAAAACGAAATCATTCCCTACGAGTGAGTTTTCTTCTTCTCATTCTCCCTTTTATATACCTATCGATAGCCTCAAAAGAAGTAACCCAGTTACGTTTTTCCTTATGGGCTTCGATTTTCCCGTGACGAGCCAAGAGATTCAGATATTTTTCCGAGTAGGGAGATTTTTTACTTATTTCAGATAATAAATAATATTTCTCTTTCGTTTCTGATTCAGGCAAAAGGGTTTTTAAATAAATATTGAGGGATCGTTCCGCTGTTTGGGCTATAAAACGAACGAAAGCAAAATAATCGCCTTTATCAGCTTTTTCTAAACTATCGTAGTAGCGTTTCCTATCGTTTTTTAAAATCATCACCAATGGATATCCTTTTTGCATCAGGATCAGATTCGTTGCTAGCCTGGCCGTCCGGCCGTTTCCGTCAAAGAATGGGTGGATAAAAGCAATTTTATGATGAAATATGGCGGCCAGTTCAATCGGATGAAATTTGTTTTTATTATTTCTAACCCATATCACAAGATCTTTCATTAAGGTTGGAACGATGCTGGCGTCCGGTGGATTATAGTCAGAGCCGGTGATAATAACATTGCCGTCACGGTACCTCCCTGCCCAATCAGGATCGGTTTCTTTAACTACCAATTGTTGAAGACTTCTTAGAAATACCTCTGAAACGGTATGACGACTGTCTTTTTCAATAAATCCATAAAGATAATTTAAGGCTTCATAATGATCTTTTGCTTCCAAATGATCTTTTAAAGATTTTCCTTTTATTGTTAAACCTTCATTAATTACTAAAAAGGTTTCTTTTAGGGTTAGTTTATTCCCTTCTATAGCATTGGAATTATACGTCATTTCTATTCCGAACTGTTCTCTGAGTTTTAACACGGAAGAAGGCGGCAAAGGTCGCAGACTTTGTAGTTGTTTCAGTTTTCCGTCTATTCTGGTTTTTAGAAATGGCTCTAAATATGGCATAGCTTTATTTCCTTAATATACCATATTAACAAAGGCTATTTCAATAGCAAAAAATCCCCAATCACTAAATAATCCATCTTTACCCTTGACAAAAAAGCTTGTGTTTTTATATAATCTCACTAGATCATTATCAAAAATGATAATAATCTGATGAAACTATGTTAAAATATCTTATCAATACCGGAAAAACGGTTTTTTCCAGTGAGGATTTGGGTAAAATTTTAGAGATTTCCAACAAAAATTATCTGGCTGTTCTTCTTTGGCGGATGGTAAAAAGAAAAGAATTGATACGAATAAGAAAAGGCATATATGCTTATAGCCTTGATTACAACAACCTTGAACTCGCCAATAAATTAAAAAGGCCATCTTATGTTAGTCTGGAAAAAGTCTTATTTGATAATTCTATTATCTTTCAGGATTATTCTAATAAAATCACGTCCGTTTCTAATAATAACTATTCCGAAAGAGTTGGCAATACAGAATATATTTATTACAAAATAAAGGATGAAATCTTATTCAATCCCCTGGGAATCTTGACAATGAATAAAACAAGAATCGCTTCGGTTGAAAGAGCTATTTGTGACACTTTGTATCTTTCAAAAAACTTCTATTTTGATCGTCTGGATGATATAGATAAAGAAAAATTAATTGAAATAAGTAAAATATACAATAAAAGAGTCATTGCCGAGATAAAAAAATATGTTTGATTTAAAAAAACACCGCCATATCCTTTTTGAGCTGATAACCGATATCTACCGGTCCGGCCTTGGTGCTTTTTTGGGATTTAAAGGAGGAACAATGGCTTATTTTTTCAGCGGTCTTGACCGTTTTTCCGTTGATTTGGATTTTGATTTATTGAGTTACGACAAAAAAGAAAAAATATTTAAAGAGCTTCCTTTAATTCTAAGTAAATACGGGAAAGTGAAAGAAAAAAAAGAAAAAAAGTTTACTTTATTTTTCTTATTGAATTATGAAAAAGAAGAGAGAAACATAAAAATAGAGATTTCAAAAAGAAAAAACAACAAAGAGGATTATACGGTCGCTAATTTTTATGGAACCGATGTAAAGATATTGAAAGAAGAAAATGCCTTTGCCAATAAACTTTTAGCTTGTACGAAAAGAAAAAAAATCGCCTATCGCGACTTTTATGATGTCTATTTTTATGTCAAAAAGGGTGTTTTTGCCAATAAAAACATCATTGAAAGAGAATCGGGCAAGAAACACAAAGAATATCTAGGGTATTTGGTCAGATTCATTGAAAGAAATCTAACCAATAAGAATATCCTTCACGGCTTGGGTGAATTAATTAATGAAAAACAAAAATATTGGATTAAAAACAATCTAAAGAAAGAATTAATTAATAGAATTAATTATTTAATAGACCTCGTTTAACAAGAAAGTTTCCCATCACCAAATAATCTATCTTGGTTTTAAAAAAATCCTCAATCGCCTGGCTTGGGGTTTCAACGATGGGTTCGCCTTTGAGGTTAAAACTGGTGTTTAAAATGCAAGGAGTGCCGGTAATAGAATAAAATTGTTTAACTAAGCGATAATATAATCCATTTTTTTGATTTACTGTCTGAACTCGACAAGTGCCATCGCTGTGGACAATCGCTGCCAGTTCTTTTATTTTATTTTTTTTAACCTTGAAGCAAAACGTCATAAAAGGCGACCAGAGATTTTTTTCCGGAACTTCAAAATATTCATCGACTTTTTCTTGAAGGATCGATCCGGCAAATGGCCGAAACTGTTCGCGTCTTTTAATAATGTTCGTTTTAGTTTTCATGTTCCTCGGGTTTGGTTTGCAAAGGATTGACCGGTTGCCCAGGGCCCTTGGTCCGAATTCGCTGCGGCCCTGAAACCAACCGACGATTTTACCTTGAGATAGAAGTTTTGCGGTTTTATTAATAAGTTCGTCTTCGGTTTTAAATTTTTTGTACTTTAGTTTATATTTTTTTAGGATCGGTTCTATTTGCTCGTTTGAATACTCGGAGCCGAAATAGTGATTAGTAATTTTATTGCGCTTCGCTAGATTCTTCGACTCGCTTCCCTCGCTCAGAATGACATAATGGGTGTAGAGCGCTGAACCGATGGCCGCTCCGCTGTCGCCGGCGGCGCCAAAAACATACACTTTTTTAAACGGAGTTCTTTCGTAAATTTTTCCGTTGGCAAGAGCGTTTAAGGCTACTCCCCCATTTAAGCATAACTTATCCGTTTTAGTAATAGAGTACAAATGGTTTAATGTTTTAAAATAGATTTCTTCTGTTATCTGTTGAATACTTGAAGCTAGGTCGGCGTGTCTTTTGGTAATTTTTTCCTCAGGTTTTCTGGCTTTTCCAAAGAGTTCTTCAAAACGCTTATTGTACATTGAAAAACCTTCGCGAAAACCAAGATATTTAAGATTTAGTTTAAAACTTCCGTCATCTTTAATATTAACTATTGAATGAATTTTATTAACGAACATAGGTTTTCCGTAGGCAGCCAAACCCATTAACTTATACTCGTCTTCATTGACTTTAAATCCGAGATGCGCGGTAAAGGTTGAGTATAATAGTCCTAGAGAGTCTGGAAAGTTTAAGAGTTTGAGAGGTATTATCGAGTTACCTTCGCCTTTCCACAAACCTGTCGTCTGCCATTCTCCAACCCCGTCGATAGTCAAAATTGCCGCTTTTCCAAACGGTGAAGGGTAAAAACAGGCGGCTGCATGAGATAAATGATGAGGGATAAAAAATATTTGTTTTTTGAATCCTAATTTTTTAATTGTTGCCTCGATTTTTATTTTATAATCCAACCATTCAGGTATGCCTTTTAAAAACGGCGTTAAGGAAAAAGGCCAAGTTTCAACAAACGTTTCCAGTATTCTTTCAAACTTTAAAAGCGGTTTTTCGTAGTATATTGCGTAGTCAATTTCATTAATGGTAGTAGCGGCATATTTTAAACAAAAATCGATCGCCTTATATGGAAAATTATTGTCGTGTTTTATTCGGGAAAATCGCTCTTCTTCAACCGCCACAATAATCCTTCCATCTTTGACAATGCATGCAGCGCTGTCGTGGTAATAGGCAGAGATTCCTAAAATTAACATGATTTTAATATGGTGATTTAAAATAATCGGGATCTGGTTTTTGTTGAGGACAATCTTGCCAATAAGAGTTTTTATTGAACGAGGTTTTTTTAAATAGCTTGTATATTAAGGCCCCAAAACCGATTATTAAAAAATAAAATAAAAACAAAATGATATTAATAAATAAAATATTAATAAACTTAATTAACTTTTTAATTTTGAATTGTAATTTTGACTTTTGCATTTTGACTTTTGATTTTGTTTAAATAATCGGATAAAGAAATACCGGTAGGGGTGATATTTGTGCACTAATAATCAACAAGGCAATAATAATTAAAAATAAAATTAGAGGAATGATCCACGCTTTCTTTGATTTTAAAGCTAAAATTAGGAGTTGTCTTATAGTTTCAAACATAGTTGTATTTTATCAGTCTCTTGTTTTTTATAAAAGCCAAACGGTTTAACCTACCCACTAGGATAAAACAGATTTTTGTGTCTATTGACGATGCGGCGGGCGATCTTTAAGCGTTTGTTTGAGAATCTTTCTTAAGAAAGGATGTTGTATCTGCAAATCTGCATTAATAAAAAACTCGCTCAGGTCTTTATGATATTTTTTTTCGTATTCCAATGCTTGTAGCGCCATTTCTAACTTGTCCAGCTGCCAAAAGATCGTCGCCTCCAAGCTTTTTCTTTCCATCATCTCTTTATAAATTTTTTGATATTCTTCTGGTCTATTAATAATTTTAAAGATCTTTGTTATGCCGCGCATCTCCACTAATTCTTTTTCTTTCCGCTTCTCTAGATCGATGATCTTTCCCATTGACCAAACGACGTCTCCGGTTACCACCTCTCCTAGATCGTGTAAAATGGCCATTTTGATCAATTTTTCTTTGTCGAGATTAAATTGATCGGCAAAAATCATCGCCATTACACTAAGTTGGAATGAGTGTTCGGCCACGCTTTCCGGATTTTTTATTTTTTTCATCTTCCAACCTGTCCGGACTATTCTCTTTGATTTTGCGGTCGAAATAAAGAATTTTAGGATCTTTTTTATAGAAATTTTTTCTGGAAAAAAACTAGTTCTTTGAGTGGTGATCTCTGCCGATTCCTGTTCTGTTAGATAACCCTGACCAACCGACTCTAAAAAAACGTTTATTTCTTTGGTGGAAGAGACTCCCTCTTTTTCAATAAAAATCTTAAGTGTCGTCAAAAGTAGTTTTCTCTCTTTGGGGAGCCGACTATTTTTCTGCCAGTGAGAAAATAAGCTTTCATCAAAAACAAATCCTTTTTCCGCCAGGGCATCAGCAAACTCACGAATCGTGGCAAAACCCGATCGCAGCCGGTATTTTTTAAAAAGCGGACCAAAACTATTGGTTTTTGCGACCATTTGAATGAAATATAATACTTTCCTCCCTTTTTGTCAATTTTTATGACAGATTCGCCATTAATAATCGGCCCGTCGTAGTAACATAATAACCTGTGGATTTTACCAAAAAATGTGCTACACTAAAATGGCATTTTATGAAAAAGGCCCTTTTTGTAATTGATGTCCAAAACTGCTTTGTAAACTCATTAACGAGAGGTTTACCAGAAAAAATATGTCGATATATTGAAGAAAATAGAAAAAATTATCACCTGATTATTTTTACTAACTTTGTCAACGATCCACATTCTAATGTTTATCGTTTTTTGCACTGGAAAAAAAGTATGGTTTCTCCAGAGATCGACATTGTCCCAAAACTACAATCGGTGCTCAAATATGGGTTGGTTGTTCCAAGGAGTGTCTATTCTGTGTTAAAAATACCAAGGGTCGCTTCCTTGCTAAAAAAACGGGAAATAGAAGAAATCTCTCTTTGTGGAGTGGACACTGATTGTTGTATTCTGGCTACCGCCTATGATGGTTTTGATCAAGGATATAGGATTAATCTATTAGAAAACCTTTGTCTAGATTCGTCCAGTATAGAACTGCATCGGGCCGCCTTGTTAATTTTCAAAAGAAACTTGCTTTATAAAGAAAAAAAACGGCTTTGATTAATTTCTTTCTTAAAAAGAATAGGGAAAACGTCGACCTTTAAAATTTCTTTGGTATATCCGCCCGTTATCATTTCTTTTTTGGCTAAGCCGGCCTTTTCCCTTGCTTGTTTTTGATTACCTAATTTTTCATATGTTAAACTTAGGGCGAGATTATTCCAAAAATCATCTCCGTCCCGTCGTACAGATCGTTTTCTTATCAACAGACTATTATTAAAATATGAAATTGCTTGGGTAAAGTCCCTTTCTTGAAGAGCGATACAACCAAGTCGGGAAAGAACAGTTGTTTTTTGTAGAACGTCGTTAATCTCATTAACGATGTTTAGAGCCCGTTTTAGATAATGTTTTGCTTTTTTATTTTGACCCATTAACCAATATGTTTCGCCTATATATGTTAGTGTGTCTCCTTGTTTTTCTCGGTCAGGTTTTTGTATATAATATGCTAGGGCTTGTTTAAAACAACCAATCGCCTGATTACATTTCTGTTTGCTTTGGTAAATCTTCCCTAGCCGGATGTTGGCAAGTGTCAACAGCGGTTTGTCAAGTAGTTCTTTTGCTAATTTTATACCCTTCATCACATATTTTTCTGCTTTATTGATTTCACCCCGCCAATAATATAGCCAACCCAATTCTCGAATAAAGCATTTTGCCAGCGCCCTCTTATCGTTTAGTTGTCGAGCAACGCGGCTAATTATTAATCCGTATTTTTCTACCTCTCGCCAACAGCCTATCTCCCACCAAAAAACTCCTAAATACTCCCATAACTCGATTATTTGCTCATAATAACCTCGCTGATAACATTTGTTGAAACTTTCTAAAATATTATTAATGTCCCTTTCAATATTGTCATATCGATCATAGTTACCTCGTCCCAATTGAGATAAAAACTTAGCAAAATACAACGCCAGTCGTCGATACAAATCTTTGTTCTTTAATTTGTCTTTAACAAATATTTTGATTAATGGATTCAGAAACCACCGCCCGTCTTGAAAGTATTCGATCAAAGAAAATTTTTTTAGGTAGTTTAGCCTCGACCGTACCTCTCTGCTAGAAATATCATTTACGTACGCAACTGCTTGTTCTGAAAAATCAGCCCCGGGAAAAACGGCTAAAGAACTGAACGTTTTCTTAATTTCTTTGGGCAGGGCTGAAAAAGAGAGGTTAAGAGATGTGCTGAGAGTTTTATTGTCATAATCGTATGAGGTTTTGTATACATTACCTATTTCTTTTTCAAAATGATAGAGATATCTTTCTAACAATCGTGGCGCGCCTTCTATTCTTCTCATTAAAATAGTAGTTGCTAGGGGCGAGTATCCAATCAGTTTTCCTAATTGCTGTAATTTTTTAATATTTGTTAGTGTAAATGGCAAACCAAGTATTTTTTTGGCCAGTTCCAAGAGCTCTTTCTCGGTGAAGTGGCGAAGTTTTATGCATTTTATCTCACTGGGCGGGCTATATAAATATTTGGTTGTCATTAGAAGTGAGTGTTTCATTTTCTTATCTGGTAAAAGAAATTTTATTTCCTCAAAAGATTTAATATTGTCAAGGATTAACAAGATGTTTTTTTGGGACAGCAGATTTTTAACTATACTACATTTTGTCTTGTTGTCCTTTATTCTTGAGGTGTTCTCTCCAAACATTCTGGCGATATCTGTTAATATATCACTCATGCCTCTTGGATCAGGTTGATACCAGAGAATGCCATCATTAAATTTATCTTTTAAAGTGTGGGCTATTTTATTTGCTAAATAAGTTTTACCTACACCGGCCTCCCCATAAACCAGAACCGCGTTTTTGTTTAAAACCCACCAACAGATTTCTTTAAGGAATTTTTCTCTGCCAACAAAACGTAAGGGTTGATTTGGGGCCATAAAAGGAGTTTTAATGATCAACTTGCCTGGTAGTGAGTTGAGTTCGTTTTGGCTCAGATCCCTTTGTCCTAACGACATTAGTAGAAGATTTGCTTCTTTAACGTCGGTCATCGCCCCTCTTTTAATAAAAACATTTAATATTGAAAGAAGAAGTTCTCTTTGATGGGGTAAGCGGTCACCTTTTTGCCAGTGGCTAAAGATGCTGTCTTCGTAGACAAAACCTTCTTCGGCGAGCGCATCACCGAACTGGGAAAGAGTTTCAAACTCCGATTTCAGCCGGTATTTTTTAAAAAGGCTACCGAAGGTATTGTTTTTCGTGGTCATTTAGCTGTAATATAATACTTTTTATTGAATTTGTCAATTTTTCTGACAAAACTGTCATTTACTTTTACCCATTTGTTTGTTTAAATTGATTTATCGTGTTGACATCACGTCGGTTAGATAAAACCGTGAGTCTAAATAGACCAAACAATCTTCTTGGTCCTCTTGACTATATTTTTTTGGTCTTTGCTTTTATCTTGGCGAGAATTATTATGACAAAAATGGTTATTATTAACCTTCCTCTTGAAACCCAATACCCCTATCTTTTTAACCAGTTTTGGAAGGGTGATGATTTTATTAAATTTGCCGAAAAATTGAAAAAAATCTTTAACTTAAAGGTTTTTTGGCAAAACAGCCGACCAGAGATGCTTAATAAGTTTGGGATCTCCAACCTTTCAATCACCTGGAACTATCTTCCCAAAAATATTGATTTAATGATTAACACCGATAATCTTAAAAAAAACTTTGCTCGTTCCTATAGCACAAGAAAAGAATTAGAAAAAATTTCACATGAGTTTGGAAAACAGATTAAAATAATTTTTCCCTCAAATAATATTGGTCGACACCTTGCCATTTAATTATCGATGGCTACCGGCAACGGCGGCAAAGAACTAGGCGGTTGTCTATTAGATAAGAAAAAACTCGCTCAGCCAAAAGTTGATGGCCCTCTTTATTAAGCTGACCGGTTTTAGGAAAATAAAAATTGCTGTCACTAAGTTCTTTAACTTGCCGTAGAAAAAGCCCGGCCGGCCGATTAACGGTTTTACTTAACAAACTTGTTTCCTTATTGCTTATGTCTGGAGAAGTAATAATTAACAACGGTCCGCGGTAATAATGATTAAACTCGTTTAAATATTTTTTAATCTGGTCAAGGATTTTCTC
The DNA here is from genome assembly GCA_002780795.1 of Candidatus Roizmanbacteria bacterium CG02_land_8_20_14_3_00_36_15. Lineage (GTDB taxonomy): Bacteria > Patescibacteriota > Microgenomatia > UBA1406 > GWC2-37-13. The sequence goes on from PEUF01000045.1 coordinate 31,153, forward strand.
ACCTCCCAGTTCGCTTAGGGTCTCCTTGTATGATTTTTCCCAGCTCGGGTAGTAATCTCCTTTTTTGATCGCGGCATTTAATTCACCGCTTTTTTTCATCTCTTCTTCATAAAGTCTTGTTTTACCCAACATCACTTCGTTAAACTGATAAAAATTGCCAGAAGAAAGGGACCAAATAACCAAATCGGGTTGGTATTTAATTCCTCTTTTTCTAAACCGCTCGACCTCATAGGGAATATCATAACCGTGAACGGCTAGGTTAATAACTTCAATTTTTTTTATGTTGGCGTCTATTAATCTTTTGTTTAATAAGTCTTCCAGCTTTTCTGTCCAGTTGTCTTTGGTTTTAACCAAGAGACCAAACGTTAACGAGTCACCAAGAATAACAACACGAAAGACGTCCTTTGGCTTTTCTATTGAATAATTAAAACGGTCGTTTAAAGTGTCTTTGTTTATTGTATAATTTTCCTGATAAGGAACTTGTTTCAGGATTTTTTCATGGCTTTTAGGGTCTGGTTCATAAAAATAATAAAACCGGCAGCCAACAATATTTTCTTGTCCGCAAAACCGCCAAACCTCGTCTTTAAAAATCGAAGAACGCCAAAAATTTTCTTCTAACCGGTCAAAAAAACTCATAAAATATTGGTCTGCCTGTTTTTTTCCTTCTACGTCTTTTTTTAACAAGTAGGTTTTTTTTAACGCCGCCAACGGCGGATAATGGTAGTTTTTTAATAACTCAAGACGATAAATCAATGCTTGTTTTAGGCTTCCTTCAACTTGATTAAAATCAGCAAGAAAATCCAAGGTGCTAAAAGAAGCAGAAGAAAATCGATAGTATTTTTCTGCCAGGTTTTCTGCTGAATTTTTTTCTCCTTGGAAAAACTCTTGAGAAATTAAGCCTTGGTACCCTTTATGAGTAAAAGGAAAGAGTTTGAGCGACCAATAAAAATTGCCGGTTAAATTTAAAATCTCCGCGGTTAATCTTAAAAATAAAAGAAATAAAACCACTAGAGAAAAAAGTGGATAAAAGAAAAATTCCTCTCTGTCTTTTTTTTTATAAAGTAACCCCGCTAAGAAAAACCAAAAAAGATAAACACCATAAAGAGAGTAAGTATAGTTTGTCAAAAAGTTTAGGCCAAGATACAAAAATAGATAAAAAATAATTTTTTCTTTTGGGTCCCTATTTAAATAAATGTTCAAGACAAAACCCAAAAAAGCTAAAAAGCCAAAGATTCCCACCTCGGTCAAAATTGTTAAGGGTAAGTTTAGAGCCGAGGAAACTTGTTGTAAATTGTCTGTAACATATTTGTTAGACGGATAAGTAAAATTACCAATCCCCCAGCCAAAAAGGGGTTTTTCCAAAAACCCCCTAATCGCTTGAGAAAAATACTCCGCTCTCCCCGACCAAAGATCTCGTGGCTGAGTTTTTAAATATCTTTCTGCCGCAGGTAAAAACGGTTTCAAGAATGATGCTTGAAAGGTTTGTTTTTGAGAAAAGATAAAAAATATTAAAACTAAAATAAAGATAAAACCGGCAAACTCAAAAACGGGTTTTTTTCTAATTTTAAAACTTATTACCATTGAGCCCCCAACCAAAAACAAATCAAGATAGGCTGACCGCGAGTAGGCAAAAAGGAAAAAAGGCAAAAAAAATAGGGTGAGATATAAATTAATTGCTTGTCTTTTTGTTAGAAAATCATAAATTAACCAAAGAATCACTATTCCCAGAAAATCTCCTAGATGATTATGATTCCCATAAAAAGGAAAAACCAACTGATAGGCGGTCGGGGGGAAAAGGTTTTTTGGCAACAAAGATATCAGGGAAGAAAAAAAGCCAAACGTAATCAAGGCTGCTTTAAATTGGGGCAGAATTTTTTCTTTTTCGTTAAGAGCAAAAATAAAAACAAAATAGGCGGAAAAATAATATAACAGATGGTCAAAAGAGTTAATTTTATCGATAGAAAAACAAAAAGAAATCAGAAGAATAACAATAAAAAGTGAATAGATAAAACTTATTTTTTTTGGAAAAAGAATTTTTTTCTGGCTTAGTTGTGCTTCAAGAAAGTATAAACCGGGTAGAAGAAGGTAAAGAAAAAAAACGTTTTCTCTTTTTAGAACCGTTGTTGCTTCAAGAAAAAAACTTAATAAAAAAAGGTAAAAAGTTATCATGTTTGTATCATCTTGACATAAAAAATAATTCTTATTATTATTAATTGTAAATGAAACGCGTTCAATTTATTTTTGTCTTTTTGTTCTTAACTCTAATTACTTTTTTTCTTTTTAAAGAACCCGCCTTGTCTGACCATACTTGTTATACCAGTTGTGGGACGCCATCATCGTGTCCGAGTCCTTTAGTTTGTAGTAGCGGTCTTTGTAAAAATCCAAGCTGTCTTACTCAAACCGACTGTACTTGTGACCCATATATAATCCAAGGAAAAAAAGGAAAAAATGGTGGCTCTTTCCCCGATAGCGATCCGCCTTTTTCTAACCAAACGGTGACCGTCACCGGCCAGGGCAACTCCAGTGCCAACCCCTATTCCTTTGGCGACGGAACCACTACTTTGCTTGGTGATCAGAACTATGATGTTTCCGTGTCGGCACCGTCCGGATCAAATGTTGGTTATACTCTTTGTTATAATAAAACCGACTGCCATGGTACACCACCCACTTCGGGAGCGTCTATAACAACCGACTCAAATCGGGCTGACTCGGAAAACTATGTTTCTGGCAATCATTATGTTGATCTTTATTGGCATTTTACTCCTCAAACGGCTAACTGCAAAAATTTAACCGGCCCAACAACTGTTTTTGTGGGAGACCAGGTTAATTATCAGGCTGATTATGAAAACGAAAACGCCAGTCTAACCAACGCTTTAATGTATAGTTATTCCAGTTCCTGTCCTGGAAGTTCACTAAGCAATGTTTCTGGCGGACCAGGACCTGGAACTTATAGCTTTAGCTGGACGCCTTCGGCAACCGGTAGTTATACGGTCTATTGCGAGGCAGACGCTGCCTCTGCTAACTGCTTCGGTTACCAAACTTGTGTCGGTTCTCCGCCAAACTACAGCTGTACCGGCCCAACCACCTCGGCCACGGTTACGGTTTCCAATCCTGGTCCTTGGTATAAACTCAAAAATACGTCTTTATATAAAAATGGCAATATTGATATCAATGTTGCCCAAAACATTAATAAATTTACTGATGGTGATTCTGATGATGACGGTACCCGATATATTATTATTGGTAATTCCGGTACGGCCACTGCTCAAAACACATTTAGTCCTGGACCCCCTTATAATCCAATTTCAGCTAGTGGAAATAATTGGTACAATAATACTTATTCTTTTTCACAGTTGTTTATTTCAAACTTTTCCAGTTACGTTCGTTCACGGAAACAATCAGTTGATATCGTCGCTTTGGGTACCGGTAGTTCCCTTGAAAGCAGTAAGGTAAATTTTATCTCCGGTGACCAGACAATTACCGACGCCAATCTCACTGATGCGCCTACCGCCTTTGTCCTTATTGTTTCTGGAAATGTCACTGTAAATAACAACCTAAATAGCTCATCTGCGAGGCAAATCACTATTATCGCAACCGGCCAGCTTACCTTTTCTAAAACTACTCAGTATGCCAACGGAATTTTTATCGCTCCTTCGATAGTCATCGACGGTGAAACGCCGCCTGGATCGGACACGATCGGCTTAAAAATTAAAGGGAACCTTATTTCTTCGTCGACCTCTACCAGCAATCGTAATCGTACCGATAACTCAAGACCTTCATTATTTGTTGTTTTAGATCCTGATCAGTATCTTAGCCTTTTACCACTTTTATCCGTTTCTAAATATGACTGGCAACAAACACAATAAAAATATCAAAAATCAAATATCTCGCCCAGGGGGCGATCGCCCTCTGGGCGGAAAAGTCAAAAATAGGTCGGGGCAGGTGTTGTTGATTGTCATTATGCTTTTAGCGACGGCATTGACCATTGCTTTATCCACCTCTTTTCGATCAACAACAGAGACTCAAGTAACAAAACTTGAGGAGGAATCACAAAAAGCCCTTGCCGCCGCCGAGGCTGGTATAGAGGCGGCTCTTAAACAAGGAACCATTACTAACATTGGTGCTCTTTCAGCCGATTTAAGCGGTTACTCTGGGGCAGCCACTTGTGATACTTCTTATAACAAAACCTATTTTATTAGTCCTCTCCTCCAAAAAGATGAGCAATACACTTTTTACTTTGCTGATTATGATGCTGGTTTAAATAGTTTTAGTAATTATTGGTCGGGCAATCTTACTGTTTATTTTATGTTAGGATCGGATCCAGTCGCCCTGGAATTAACCACTATAGGAAGTTCTGGAACAATTACTCACTATCTGCTCGACCCTGATAACTTAATCCATGCCGATAGTGGAAAAACTTCGGTTACTAGTGGCAATTATTCACTTAACGGAGTTACTTTTTCTCGCCAAAGCACGCCAATTTCTTTATCTAATACTAAGCTTGTCATTGCCCGAGTTTTTTCCTCCTCAACAAAAATTGGGCTTGACGGTGGAGGCACTATTTTAAAAAGTCAAGGAAAAACCTGTGATTCAGAGGCGGTTGCTAGCGGAACTAACGTCACTAAAAAGGTGACTTTATTCCAGTCTTATCCCCAAATCCCAGCCGAGTTTTTTGTTACAAGCTTCTGAAAATAGAAAAAAATAGAAGATAGGAAATGGGTGTAGATGCGGGTTAGGAGGATTGAGAATAGAAAGAAAACTCTATCTTCTAACGTCTCTTTTCCTAACTCGTTTCCACAGCTGTCTTCTTTTTTCTAGTTATGTAGTGTTATAGTCTCGCTCTTTGACTAATCTCTGCCTCAACCAGTTCTTTTGGCCGGCCATATTTTAAACGGGAAAGTTGGATAACCGCCTGGGCTATTTTTTCATTACCACCTTCCTTAATCTTTTCAATGTCTTTAGTCATGTCGACGGAAAAAGGCGGTACTGGGTCGTTGTTAACAGTTGTTTTCATATAGGCGTGAAACCTTTCGATATTAATTAAATCCGACTCGCTAAAAATTGGTTGAAACTCACGCTGGATATAGGAGGCATCAGTCACTCCTAAACGAAATGACATTAAAGTACCAACGTTGCCAAAAACTGCGTTTTTTACCTCTTCTTCCATTTGGCCGATAAACTGATTGGCGACGGTCAACGCTAAATGATATTTTCTTGCCTCCGATAGGATAACGGCAAAGTCGGGTGTAGCAAAGTTTTGAAATTCGTCTACATAAAGATAAAAATCGCGTCGGTCGTCTTCAGGAATTTCTTGTCGACTCATCGCCGACATTAAAATCTTTGGTATCAATACCAATCCTAAGAAACTAGAGTTTTCCTCGCCTAATTTGCCCTTAGATAAATTAACTAAAAGAATTTTCCCCTCGTCCATTACTTTGCGAAAATCAAAGGCGGATTTTGACTGACCAATAATGTTTCTCATTGTTTTATTAGTAACAAATCGCCCAAATTTAGAAACAATGTAATCTAAAACTTCTGATTTATGAAAATCTGCGGTTTGGGCGATTTGGTCGGTCCAGTAACGCCTAACAATCGGGTCCTGGACCTTAGGCAACAACTCCTGAACGTATTTTGGGTCTTGTAAACAGCGCATCACTTCAACAAGAGTAGCTCCCTCATCAGACATCACCGTCAACATGGCGTTGCGCACCGCGTGCTCAAATCTAGGACCGATTATACCAGTCCGCTGTGGATCATAAAGCTTATACATTAAGTTAATTATTGCTGTGGTGATAAAGTGTTTTTGGTCTTCGGTTTTGGCCTCAAGAAGATTTAAACCCATCGGGCGCTCTGTACATGAAGGGTCAAAATAAATAACATCCTCCGCCCGCTCGGCTGGGATGTAGCGTATAACGTCGTCAATTAAGTCTCCGTGGGGATCCATAACACAAACTCCATAACCAGATTTAATATCCTGTTTGATCATTTCTTTAAGAAGCTCTGATTTGCCAACACCGGTTTTTCCAATAATATACGTATGACGCATCCTATCTTTTGGCCCAATGAAAACCGGTCTTTTAACTCCCCGATAATAACCAAAACCAATATGGGTACCATTTTTTGTTGGTACCTCGGCCGCCACCGGAGCCGTTTTTGCTTTTAACCAATTAATTTGTGGTGCATCAACGGTTTTATTGGGAAAATGAAAGATTGTTGCCAATTCATCGGTAGACAGAATTGAGACCGATTTTAAAAAAGGCATCTCAAGGACGGGAAAAAACTTATAAATAAAGTTGATCATAAACCCGCCCTTAAAAAATATTTTTACTTTTTTCAAGTTATTTAAGTCTGAATTAAACTGGGAAAAGGCCGAGATAATATTTTTTAGGTGCATGTCGGCCGCTTCTTTTGTTTTAGACGAGACAACAAAACGAATGGTGGTCTCAAATCCAGGTTTAGAACATTTGTCATCAATCTTCTCTAATACTTTTGGGTCTGTTTTAAAAGTCGCCTTTTCCGGATTGGCTTCATTTTTCTTTGTTGAAGAAACGTATGATTTTCCAATCTTTTTCCATCTTTTACCGCCCGGTCTAACCAGAATCTGGATCATTGCTCCTTCATCTTTGTTCATTTTTGACAAGGCGGCGGTAATGGCAGCCAGTGGGTCGGTCGGCAAATCCTTATATACTTTTAAAGGAAAATAGGCGACCTCTTTTGTTACCAAACCAGAAAAAGACACCTTGCCTTTTTCATTAAAAATATTTGGTTCCTCAACCTTTCTAATATCGGCGTTGGGATAGTAACCGTAAACCGTTTTTTCCACTAAATCGATGATCCTTGTCGGCGCCGAAACATAGAAACGAACGTCTGATTCTTTACCAACAATTTCCCAGGCAACAACATCGTCTAGGTCTAAGAATGATAACCAGTCTGTTTTTTTTAAGGAAAAAAGGGAAGAAAACATCTGTTCGGCGGCGTCAATCTTAATCTCATTGTCTCTTGACAGTTTTACCTCTAGACTAACCATCTCCAGAGAAATCTGCTCTCTTTTCTTAAGGCGGAGATAAACAATAACCAAATAAATAAAAATAAAGGTTAAAAAACCAGCCAATAGAGCCGTTAGGAGCGCCAGGCTAAAATTTATTACTCGGTCGGCTATGGTTTGACTATAAAAACCTTCCATAAAAAAATTATATAATAAATTAATTCTATGAACAAAGTTAAAAATCTCGGGTTTATTAAATACTTGTTTGTTTTTTTTGCTTTTTTCTTTTTAATTACTAATTTACTTTACAGTCAAGCTATCTCTCCTCTCTACCCTCAATTTATTAACGAGAATAAAAAGGCGACCATTGAATATTTAAAAAGAATAAAGGGCCTATTAGATTTTAAAGCTCAACTTGTAGTTTTGAGTGGTGTTTATAAAAATGGTTTTGAACAAGAGATTTTTTGGGAAGAAAGGGATCGGAATCAGAAAATAAAAAAATTTGAACAAATATTACAAAAAAATCTGAATGCTCGCGACGTCTTATATGGTCTTTATGAACTATATTTAGAAAAGGGAGACAATTTAACGGCGGAGAAATATTTGAGGCAGGCAAAGGAAGTTGACCCCACCTTAAAATAAATCTAAATGACAAAATCCAAATTTCAAATCAAGTTCAAAATCCAAAATCTAAAAAATTTAGTCATTTGAGCTTTGGATTTTATTTGTCATTTGAACTTTCTTTGGATTTATAAAATGAATTATGCTCAAACAAGTTCATCTCTACATCAAAGGCGATATCATCGGTGTTGGTTTTCGCGCCTGGACTAGAATCCAAGCTAAAATAAATGGCGTAACCGGCTGGGTTAGAAACAACTTTGAAAAGCCAGAGGTTTTTGGACCGGGTGGTGGTGTTGAAGCTATAATTCAAGGAGAAGAGCAACGAGTTAACAAAATGTTAGAAACAATAAAAAAAGGTCCTCCTGTTTCTCGCGTCGAAGAGGTTGAGGTATTTTTTGAAGAACCAAAAGAAGTGTTTAATGGGTTTGAAATAAGAAAGTAATATGAACCCGACCGGATTTGTTCAACTCGCAGTTAACGAATTTATGAGTTTTACTGCGAGTTAATCCCGCTTTGCGGGAAACCCTCACTTTGGTGGACCGAATGGGATTTGAACCCACAACCTTCGCAATGCCATTGCGACGCTCTAGCCAATTGAGCTATCGGCCCAGGCATTCTAGTTTACCCGCCGAAGTCTCGACGAAGGCGGGCCGCTGAACTACGGGCCCTTATTTAAAGTTTATTATTTATTATTATACACGATGTAGTTGCTACGTAAACTATTCTATGAGTCCTTTTTCTTCTTCTGAGGCAATCACCCTAAAACCAACGTGGTTATGCCCCGCAAAAAATAAACCTTCTCCAACACCGGTCGATAATAAAAAGTGTTTTTCTCCTCCGGTGAGATAAAAAGTGGCGGAAATTTTTTCGACTGCTGCCGTTGATTGTTTAAGAATAATTTGAAGACTAGAGTTGGTAATAATCGCTCTTCCTTCGTCAGTGGAGATAAAGTCCTCAACGTCTTGAGTAATTGTCGTTAATCCTAATTGATATTTTCTTGCTCTTTTGGCAAAACTGTATAAATAAGCCCCTGAGTCTTTATGTTTAATTAAATACCAGGCTTCATCAATCACTAAAATCCTCTTCCGTTTATCCTTTCTTATTCTATTCCAGATATAATCTAAGACAATATACATTGCTACCGGTCTCAGATTCTCCTCTAGGTCACGAATCCCAAAAACAGTGAAGGCGTTTTTAATGTCAAAGCTCGACTGATGATTAAAGATGCCAGCCGCCGATCCTTGAACAAATTTTTCCAAACGGTCGGCCAACTCCTTTCCCTCAGTCGTTTCCATACCGGTTAATATCTTGTATAGATCTTCTAAGAGTGGTGGCTCGTTTTTAAAGCTGGACGGATCTTGGGTAATTCCTTTTTCTTGATAGGTGGCTACTAAAGCACGATCAAGCAACGCATCTTGTGACGGTGTCAGATCGCCCATGATTACTTTCATTAGTGAATGAAGGTCTAAAATTTTATTTGAGAGCTCATCGGGCTCACTCTCGCTTGTTGCTAAATCAAATGGGTTAATTTTATATTGAGAAGCAATTGAGAATTCGACAAACTCTCCTCCAACCGACTCGGTTAATTTTTTATATTCATTCTCGGGATCAACAATAATCACATCCACACCCATTATTAAAAGTCGCATCGCCTCTAGTTTAACTAAAAAACTCTTTCCTCCGCCTGATTTACCTAAAATCACTGAGTTGGCGTTTTCCAAAGTAAACCGATCGAAGATAATCAGTCCACCATCGTGTTCATTGATACCATATAAAATTCCTTCGTTTCGTGTTAAAGAGGCAGTGGCAAAAGGGAAGGTAAGAGCTAATGAAGTACTATCCATATTCCTCCAGACCTGGAGTTTGTCGTAAAACATTGGTAAAGTCGACTTGAATCCTTCCTCTGTTTGAAGAGTGGCTTGGCGAGAAAGAATTAATAGCGATGATAAAACCGAGTCTACCTCTTTAGAAATGTTGTTCAACTCCTCCAGGCTTTCGGCTGGAATAGTAATATAAAGACCAAACTGAAAAAATCTCTCCGCTCCTTTAGCCAGCTCTGCCTGGATAGCTAAGGCGTCATCAAGAGCTACCTGAACGGTTGGGTCTACCACTTTTCCAGCCTTAATATCGGTTTCGATTGTCGCTTCCATCTCAGCAATCTTTCTTTTTAAGTCTTCTAGAACCGCTTTTGACTCAGCCGGATAAATATACATGGAAACATAAAGGGGGTGGTCAAAGGTTATTAATGAATAAAGCCAGTTGGCAGATACATAACGAGGATAACCAACCACATATAGGGTTCGATAATACTTCTCGTCAATCTTTAGGTGGTTAAAATCTACTTCTATAAAAGAAGGGGAAACGATGTCTTTAATCGACACCGTTCCTTTACCTAAGAAATTAGACACGTTTTGGCCCGCTGGCAGATTTACCGCCGGCTGGTTTTTATTCTTTGTTTTATTATTAAATAAATTAAACACAATATTAAGTTAAAAGTTCAAAATTAAAAATTAAAAGTTACCGTTTAAAATTTAAAATTTCTAATTTTGAATTGTCCTTCGATAAACTCAGGATCTTGAGCTTGTCGAACAGATAATTTTAAACTTTGCATTTTGAATTTTTAACTAGTGGTTAACACCACGTCTGTATAACTCTCAACTGGCGCCAGTCTTCTTCCCGTCGCCGACGGATTATAAAGATTATAAAAAAGCTCTGTTATTTCCTGCTTTTGTAACACGGTCGCCCGTAAACCTATCTTCGATAACAATCTAATTAGATTGTCCCTTTTCGGATAAAGCGATGTTTTAGCTCGGGTAATAACATATTCTTTATTCAGGTTACCAGTATTGGCACCGCTTATTCCTAGTTCGAGTGGAGAAAAAGGGACAACAAAAAAAAATCTTTTCTCTAAGACGGTATTTTTTTTAATAATGTTTTTGATAAAATCTCGATAGCTATTTAGTCGTTTTTGTATTAAATCATTCGTTTGTTTTTCTATTTTTCTATCTAAATAATCCAGGTATAACGAAATGTCCATTTTTTTAGAAAGAATCAGAATCTGGACCGGAAAAGAAAGAGAGTTTAATAAACCAGCGTAGGCATAAATAATTGAGTTTTGTTCTTCGGTCGATAGCAACCAAAAGTTAACTGCCCCAACCTCAATAATTAGCGCGGCTGAAAAGTCTTTTAATAAAAGAATGTCGTCTTTTATTTCTTCAATCTCAATAAAGCTCTGGGTGCTAGCCTTGATTGGAGATCTGAGTTTATTGTTCATCATGTTAAATTAATTCTTTTGAATAAAATTCCAACGGTTTTTGATTCGTCGAATCAATACTAATTTTCATTGTATCAAAAAAAAAGTTTTCGTTAGGATCCTTCAGCTCAATAAAATATTCTCCTGCCGGAAGTGGATTAAAGGTGGCAAACACACCGTGAGGATTGGTTTTCAGGAGACGTAATATCTTACTGTTGGCGTCTTTAATATAGATAAGTACGCCTGGTAAGGGAATAAGTTTATGGTTCTTGACTATCCCCGTAAGAAAAGGTTTCTTTTTCCCAATAATATAGGTGTTCACCTTCCCCGATGTTGCTGTTTTATTTTGTAGCTGGGCCGCCTCACTGTTTTTTCCTTTAGTTTTTGATTTGTTGGAAAATAAAAAATTAATTTTTTGTTTTTTTGTATTTGATTGACCAATCTCTCTCTGTTTTTTTTGCGTCTTAGCTAAATAGGCGGTTAGTTTTTCTTGTGACTCAATATGAGCGGCTGTTTGGCGAGGGTCGGAAACAAAAAATAAATCATCAAAATAATAAACTGGTTTGTTTTTTTTTGAAAAAAAATACTGGGTAGGCCTTGTCAGCTGCTTATACAAATCCTTAATCCAAAGATCTAGCGGTCGGTCATAGATGGGGAAAAAAGCAAAAAGAATACCGATTCCACCAATTACGAGCCCTAAAAAAATATTAAGAACCGGTATAGGAAACAAATAATAAGCAATAAAACCCAGAGGGATAAAAATAAGCAAAAAAATAAATTGTTTAAGGGTCATAAACCCGATTAGCTTGAATTCGAAAGTAGTAATTTGTCGGGGAACAGGGTGTTGGTCCATAGTTATAATGATTATAATCTTTATAACCATTATAACAATTATCTATAAGTGACTGGTTTTTCTTTTTGAGGAAGAAGTAAGCTTATCCTTCTATTATTTTTGTCTATTTTTTCAATATAAACACCTGTTTTTTCTCCGACCTTTAGTTCTTTTTTGTGGCCAATCTTGCTAATATGAATCAAGCCTTCTATTCCCGGCTCAAACCTAACCAAATAGCCATATCTTTCTTTCCTAACTATCTCTCCTTGGATTTCTTTGTCTTTCGGATATTTTTCTTCAACCGTATCCCATGGGTCTTTTTCTAGTCTTTTCAAAGAAAGGTTTAATTTAACATCAACCGCGTTTTTTTTAACCACTAAAACCTGAAGTGTCTGTCCTGGTTTAATCTTGGCCGCTGGACTATCCACTTTTTCCCACGAAACTTCTGAGATGTGAACCAAGCCCTCGACCCCATTAATCTCGCAAAAAATTCCAAACTCTGATATTCCTAGAACCTTCGACTGGTATTTTTCCCCTTCCTTAATTTTATTAAACTTTTCCCGGGTCTCTTTTTGCGAGATTTTAAGGATGGATGCTTTCTGAGAAACAACTAAACGATTCTTTTTTTCATCAACCTCGAGCACCTTTACTTTAATTTTTTTTCCGGCTAGCTTTTCTGGCTTAATAACGGCATCACCAATAAGCTGTATTTTTGGTATGACCCCCCTAATCCCCATAAAATCGATAAACACCCCACCTTTCCCATAGTCTCCACAGATAACTTCAATCTCTTCTTCATTCTCTTTTTTTTTCTTTAAGGCTTCCCACCGTCCTTTTTGAAAAAACTGTTTCATTGAGACTACTGGGTATCCGTCTTTTGCCTCAGGAGTAATTATTCGCACCAAAACGCGGTCCCCCTGCTTCAAGTAGGAAAAATATGAAGAAAACCTACCCGTCTCTTCTTGACCTAACACTGCTTGAGCTTTCCCCCCGACATCAAAAATGAGTCCTTTTTTAGATAATGATAGGATGGTAGCCTCAACCTCTTCGCCTTTATAGAGGGTCTGTGGCCTACTAGAACTTAGCAGTTTCTCCATCGGGTGTACACTTCTTTTTACCATAAAAACCAAATATACCAAACATTTGTTTAAAAAACAAGCTACCCCTTGTTTTTTGAAATCGCTTCTGGTATATTATAGGTTACTATGAATAGTTTACCCATGATTGAGCTTATAGATAGGTTTATTGGCAGTTTAAAAAGTCAAAATCGCTCCGAATTTACTCTTATTGCTTATAAAAAAGACCTTCAACAATTTATTAGCTTCCTCTCGTCTAAGGAGAAGATCGATTTTCGTGAGGTTATAAAAGACGATATCGATGCTTTTCTTAATAAGCTTCTTCAGGAAAAATATACAAGAAAATCCGCCTCAAGAAAACTTAATTCAATTCGAACTTTTTTTCGCTATCTAAAAAGCGAGGGCGCAATTAGTCAAAACCCATCACTTGATGTCCTTCACCCAAAATATTCTCTTGTACCACCAAGAATTTTAAGCGAGATGGAATACCGCGCTCTGAGAGACGCTACAAAAGACGATCCACGCACTTATGCTTTGGTGGAAATTTTGCTCCAAACAGGAATAAAAATAGGTGAATTAGTTAATCTTCGTTTAGAGGATTTAAAAGACAGCTCTCTTTATATTCGAGACTATGGAAAAAATCTTTCTCGAGAGGTTCCTTTGAATAATGCCGCTAAAAAATCAATCACTCAATATCTTAAGACAAGGGAAAAAATCACCAACTCAACCGACCATCTTTTTATCACCCGCACCGGAAAGCCCATTCTTATTCGTAACGTAAGACAGGTAATAATGCGTTATTTTGATGAAGTAGGCATTGATGATGCTACTATTAATGATTTGAGAAATACTTTCATTACCCACCAATTATTAAATGGCGCTTCCTTAGAATACATTGCTAAAATTGTTGGTCACCGCAGGATTTCTTCTACAGAAAGGTATCTTAGCCTTATTAAAGACAATAATATAAAAAAGGAGAAATTGGGAGAACTCTAGCTGATATTTATTCTTGGATTCTTACTGGCATTATAATATGTAGACTGTTTGATTTATCTTCTGTTTTAAAAACAACAGGCGCGTCTGGCCTGAGAATTTCTATGATAATATTTTTCTTATCGCCCCCGACGTGGGTTAAATAATCTAATAAAAATTTATAGTTAAAGGCAACTGTCTGATCTTCCCCCTCCATCTTGGACTCGATTTGAGTAGAGTTCTCCTGCTTATCGGTCTTTGGTCTGACTAATAACCCATCTTTTTTAAAATTTAAAACAATAATGTTAGAAAGCTCCCTGGCGAAAACAGAGATTAATTTTATTGCTCTAATAAATTCATCTCTGTCTATAAGCGTCCGGGTTACATATTTTTCCGGTATCACCTTTTCAAAGGGGGGAAAGTCACCTTCGATTAACCTTGAAAAAAATTCACTATCTTTTGTTCGAAAAACGATCATTTTTTCCTCGCTTAAAAAGAACGTAGATACTTCTTCTTCGTCGTCTATCAATCTAAAGACTTCTTCTAAGAATGCCGCCGGGACTATAATGGAAGGATAATCCATTTGTTTCGGGGTCTTGACTAAGGAAAGCCTAAATCCATCAGTAGCGACAATTACTTGTTCTTCATTGGTGATAAAATTAACCCCGGTGAGGACCGGTCTCCCTTCGTCTTTAGCGGCAGAAAAAAGTATTTGATCAAGGTTTTTTCTAAAGGCCTTTGTTTTTATCTTTTGTCCCTCCCCGTCAATCACTGGAGTTAAGGGAAAGTCTTTTGCGTTGAGGAGGGCGAAGGTCCCCTTCGTTTTTCCCTGGATGATCTCAATTTTTTTATCAGATACCTCTATCTCTATTTTCCCCGGGGATAGAAAACTTAAAAACTCCAATATCTTCCGGGGCTCTATAATAAAATCCAATTCTTTATTAATGGGATTTTTAATCTTCGTATGAAAAGAACTATTAAGATTACTACTATAAAAATGTAGTTCGTTTTTTTTTCCCTTTATTTGAATTCCTTGGAGTATTGGAAGAGAAGTATTTCTTTCTGAAATAAAACAAGATGCAATATCCAGTTTATCACTAAGAATGTTTTTGTCTAGAACAAGTTTCATATATCTTTATAGTAGTATTAGTAACTGTGCATAAGTGTATAAAAAATGAAATAGATTTTCAAGACAAAAAGAAAAGAGAAAAAACGACATGAATAAAAGGTAAAATTTATGTTGATAATCCTAATGACGACAAAATGTTTTTAACGTCCTGTTTCAGAATAGGATCTTTCGCTGTCAGTTTAGTGATTTTGTTAACCGCATGAATAACCGTAGTATGATCCTTTTTATTTAGAAAAAAAGCCACCTGATTAAGGCGTAGTCTTAGAGAAGATCTCAATAGATACATCGCTATTTGTCTAGGGAGGACGATTCGGGTTTCTTTCCCCGCTCCCTTTATTTGTGAAGGTTTAATCTCGTAGTATGAACAGACCGACCTAATGACGTCGTTTGGTGCGATTTTTTTAACCTGTTTTTCCTTTTTATTGTTAAAATAATTCGCAACCGCCTCATCATCTATTTTTTCTTTTTTCCCGATGGTTTGAGCATACACTGATAAAAGGTTCCCTTCAAGGGCCCTGGTGTCGTCGGTTTTTTCTGCGATAATTTTTGCCGCCTCAATATCAATGTCGATATTTTTTTCCCGCGCTTTTATTAGTAGGATGGCGGTTCTTAGTTCAAAATTGGGTGGTTGGATGTCAATCATCAAACCACCGGAGAATCTTGATCTTAATCTGTCTTCTAAATTTTTAATTTCATTTGGCGGTTTGTCTGACGTTAAAATAACTTGACCACCTAAAGAGATTATTGAATTAAAGGTATGAAAAAACTCTTCTTGGATGGTTTGTTTTCCAGCAATAAATTGGACGTCATCAATAACCAAAAGATCAAGTCGTCGGTACTTCCTTCTAAATTTTTGGGTACTTTTTCCTCTAATGGATTCGATTAGCTCATTGGTAAACAGATCGCCGGGCGAAAAACAAATTTTCCTATTATTATTGTCCTCAAGAATTTTTCTACCGATGGATTGGGCGAGGTGGGTTTTTCCAACCCCAACTCCCCCGTATAAAAAAAGCGGATTATAGGCGGACCCAGGGTTGCAAACAACCGCCTGGGCCGCCGCATACGCTACCTGGTTTGATGGGGAGACGGCAAAACTTTCGAAACCATAACGCCGGGAAAAACCAGATTTGATTAAAACATCCTCGGTCGTTGGTTGAAAGCTCAGTAAGGGCGCCTCCTTAGCCCTTTTTTTTGATGGGACGGCGACTAGTTCTACAGCAACCCTTTTTTTTAAGAATTTGTTTAACTCTTCTTCTATTACCGGAAGTTTTTTTTCAATAAATATTCTTAGGCCAAGGTTTTCATAGCCCAAGGTAATCTTATTGTCAGTTAAATTAACAACGTGGAGTTGTTTTAAAAAAAGGACTAAAACCGGCTGTTTTTTGCTGAAACCATTTTCGAGCGAGCTTAAGAAATCGCCCCAAACGAAAGATCTCATAGTTTTGTGGATAACTTATCCACAAATAATAAACACATGGGTAACAAAAGTCAAGCGCATGTTCTTATTGATTTGAAACCTGTTAGTAATGTTCTTATAATTACACTATGGAAAAATATATTTTGGACACGAGCCTTTTTTTTAACATGGAGGCCGGTTTTAGTCTCGGAAAAAATACAAATGAGGTGATTACTAACCTAATTAATTACGCTGAAAAATTAAAGGGTAAAATCGATTTTCTTATGCCGCCGGGAGTGGTTGAAGAGTTTCTAAGTTTTTTCGAAGATAAAAAACAAGAGAGAATCAAAAAATTACTTTCTTTAATAATAATTAAATCACCAGACACAAATAAAATTGAGTTGCCGGCCGCAATTTTTTATCGTCTGATAGCCGACGTCAGAAAAAGGAACTACCAAGGTTTAAATTTAGGAGAGGAAGAAATAAATAAAGCCGGAAGGTTAATGCAGGGGTTGGAAAATCTTAGTAAAAAAGATTATGAAATAAAAATAGGAACGATTATTAAAAACTTCCGCTCGCGCTACCGTCAGGCGACCCGAACTGGTTTCTTAGACAGTGTTACCGACCTAGACTTAATTATTCTTACAAAAGAGGTTGAGGGCTTTTTAATTTCAGCAGATGAAGGAGTTATCTCTTGGGGAAGATTTTTCGGCGTTAAAGAGGTGCGGCCGCCGAGCTTCCGGCCGCGGTTGGAATCTCTTCTTGATCGTCGGGGATGAGTTTGGAAAACCAATCGACCATCTTATCGGTAAGACTCTGTTGAGGTTTCTCTTGGTAAATCAAATGTTCAGAGAGGATGGCTAAGAGATTCTTCTTAATTTCTTTGTTTGGAACAACTAAATAGGCATGATAAAAATAAGGCGCCTGGCTGACGATGGTTAAGACGTCAAAACCAAAACGGCTGCGAAAATAAAAATGGGAAAGAGCCTCCCAGCGAAGAGTGATTCCGGCTGTTTCAATCCCAAAACGGGTGATTTTATTTTCCACCTCAGCAGGAGGAGTGATGGTTAAAACATAAAAAAGAAATAAAAGCGCCCAGATTGGAATAAGAAGAATCCTATCACCAAAAAAAAAGACTATTAATGATAATAACATGGCGACAGCGAGATAAAATCTAAGTATCAACTTACCCCTTTTTTTATAAGGACGAAGGGGCGCTTTCCAAAACAAAATAACTTGAGGATTTTTATATTCGTTTTCAAAAGATTCCATATTGTTATTTTCTCCTTTTGTTTTTAGAAAGTCAAGAACAACGCAGGAGTTGAGATTTTTAACCCATAATGTTATAATATCTTCTATGGATAATTTTAATAAGGTAATCTCATTCGCATTAGGTTTAGTCGTTGTCGTTGTTTTTTTGGCGGTTATTAGCGGAAAGATTAATCTAAAAAACAAGATTCCCCAACTATCTGGATTATCTAAAACCCAGGTTACTCCATCACCAACAACTACTCCGCGCCCAGTCCAAACGCCGTCAGCGGGTTATTCTTTATATAAAAATGCCTCTGTCTCGGTTGACAAAACACAACCGACAAAAACGATTCCCGCAACCGGCGCACCAACAATTTTTATACCAATGCTTTTTTCTACCTTTATCACCGGTTTATATTTTAAAAAAAGAAGTTAATTTTAAGGAATTGGACTACTAAATCCAGGGATTTTTAAAATTCCTGACGCAATAAGATTAATAAGGAATACGGCCGACAAAGAGAAGACGATTCCGGCGATCGCTCCATAAATAATTCCCCTACCTTGGTTTAACCGTTCTGGTTCAGATTGGGAAGTAAGAATGAGGAAACTGCCATAGATGAAGTAGATAAGAGACAAGCCGCCGGCAACAGAGAAAAGAAGATCCAATAGAATTTGGACAACACTTCCGGCCGCCCCTTCACTTTCAAAGCTATTTAAATTTGTTTTAACGCAACCAATAAAAGTGTACCAACGACCCGGCATTGGTGTTGGGGGGAGGTTAGTAGTTGGTTCAATCACAAGAGTTTCCAGGCTATTAGGGTCAGTGCTGGACGATTGATAAAGACAGGCGCGGCAGTTCTCCCAATTGGACGGTGGTTGGTTTGGTGGACAAAACCCACAAAGGTCGCAGGTAGAGTAAGATTGGGCTAGGGCCGAAGGCAAACGGATCGCTAATAATAAATAATAAATAATAAATAATAAAAGAAATGGGAAAAATAAATATCTTTTCATACTTTTAAGTATAACAAGAAAAACAAATTGTTAAAATTAAAACATGAGGAAGTTGTTTATAATACTTATTCTAATATTTATATTATTAATACCGTTTGTCATTCGCGCCGATGAACTTGAAGATATTACTAATCTATTGGAAATATCAGGAAAAGAACTAGCTTCAACTACAGCCGACTATCAAAAAGTGCTCGGTCAACTTAGCGTTATTAAACAAAAGCTTTTTGTTCTAGAAGCAGAAATTAAACAAAAAGAAATTGAGGTCAAAAAAGGAGAACAGGTGTTGGATTATCAAAAAAAACTACTTAATGAAAGAGCGCGGATATATTATAAAAATATTGGTAAAAACACCTCCAATATTCTTAGTTTATTAATGGCGGGTAATCTATCCAAATCCCTAGACAACTTTTTTTACCAAAAAACCGTTGTTGATGAAGACAGAAAAACAATAGTTAAAATTGTTTTATATATTAAAAACCTTGAAGAAAAGAAGAGAATACTCGAAGAAGAAAAAGTTCAAGTATCAAATTTGAAACAAGAAGCCGATAAGCAGTCAAAGGAGCTTGAGGAAAAAATTGGCCAGATTAAGGAAAAAATTGCCAGTCTTACCGCCAGACAACAACGGTTAATTGCAGAGAAACTCGCCAGTTTAAACATCTCTCGTTCGGCATCGAGTCTGGGTCGTTGTGATAGTGATCTGACCAATGGACGTGATCCGGGATTTGGACCAAAGTTTGCCATTTTTACTTACGGCGTCCCCAATCGGGTTGGCATGAACCAATGGGGAGCCTATGGCAGAGCCAAAGTAGGACAAAACGAAGAAGATATTTTGCGGGCTTATTATAATTTTGACAGTATTCAGGGAGTTGATACGGGAACGACAATTAGAGTTGATGGTGTTGGAGACTATTCACTGGAAGAATATACAAAAAGAGTCTATGAAGTGCCTGATTCTTGGGGAGATGACGGTTTTGCCAGTCTAAAGGCTCAAGCAATTGCGGCCAGATCCTATGCCTTGGCTTATACTAATAATGGCCAAGGCTCAATTTGCGCAACCGAACAATGTCAGGTGGTAAGGTCAGAACCAAAAGGTGGTAATTGGGAAAGAGCGGTCAATGAAACCAATGGTAAAGTAATGATAAAGAACAGCTCGCCGATTAAGGCATGGTTTTCCTCAACTCATGGTGGTTATATTTTTTCTTCTGGGGAAGTAGGTTGGTCTGGGACCGACTGGACAAAACACGGGACAGATGCCCCAGGCGGATATGGTAATTTTAGCGATTTAAACAACAACGCCTATGACCGGGAGTCACCATGGTTTTATTGTGACTGGGGTTTCCGGTCGGAATATAATAAAACCGCTTGGTTAAAACCAGATGAGTTGGCCGACATTGTTAACGTAATCTTGTTGGCTCATTACCTCTCGGCCGAAGATAAAGAACATTTATATCAGACAGATAAAGCAAACCCAGTCGGTAAAGAAACCTGGGATCAAGAAAGAGTAAAAACAGAGCTCCGGTCGCATGGTGACCAGGTTTTTAACTCGATTAGCGATGGATCGATAGGAGTAGACTTTGGTTACGGAAAGACGAATTCAATTAGCTTCTCCGGCGACGCTGGCAGCGTAACCATCGATGGATCAGAGTTTAAAAACTGGTTTAATTTAAGAGCCCCGGCCAATATTCAAATAGTTGGCCCTTTGTTTAATATCGAAAAACGCTAAGGAATTAATTTATTTATATACTTTAATACTCTTTTTTGTTCGTTTTTATAAACCTTCAAGGTTCGGCCGCGAAGTTTTGATGGAAGAGAATATGAAGAATGAATACCAAAATACTCTTTGATTAATTTATGTTTTTTTTGTTCGGCCTCGGACAAACATAAAGATTTAAACTTTTCAATTAACTCACCCTTAGCGCCATTTTTATAAGCAAGATAAAAAGCCAAAAGTTGTTCATCGCGACCTAGGCCGCTCCCCCCATAGGCGCTATCTCGCGACGGGTTAAAAATAACATAGTATTGTTCTTTGGCTAGACGAAACATCTCGCCATTGTAAAACCCTACCCTATCGGGAGAGATATTTAAGGCCTTCAAAAAAACATACATCCGGGCACATTTTTCGCAAACCCCGCACCAACGCCTTTTTTTTGCCTCCGTCCCTTCGGAAAAACAAGACATTTGAAAGCGACCAACGTCAGGGTAACGACGATGCAAAATATAGGTAATAAAAATTTCATGAATGGGTTCGACCAAGCTGCCAATATGGGTATTGATAAAAAATTGCTTCGGAATATCTTGCAAATGTTGCATGGCAAAAACACTTTGTTCAAAAACAGGGTTTAAAAGGTAGCCGCCCGGGTCATAGGTTGAAAAATTACAGCTTTGTTCATTCCCAAAAAAAAGGTAACGAGCTCGATAAGCAAAACAGTAAGGTATCAACATAAAAGCATATTGAGAAAGAATAATGTCCCACCCCCAGTAAAGACCAGAAGACTGTCTCAATCTTCCTACCGAAACCGGGAAGAAAACTACTTCCTCCTCAAGATTTTTATAAAATCTTTCCGCGAGCTTTCTTTTATGAGCATTTTCAAAGGCGCTTTGTGGTTCTCTCATAAAAATGGGAATGCAGGTGGTTCCAAATTCATCGAGAAGACCATAAGTTAATAAACTATCTTTACCAAAAGAAAAAAGAAGGATAGCCTTTTCTTTAAGAACTCTTTTTACTTTTTTTCCGGAGCAGGAATAATTTAGTCCCTTAAACTGCGTTTGATAAGAAGCATTATAAAACTCTTTAATAATTTTAGTTGTTTCTTCATTCTTATTTTCAAAAACCGTCATCGGAATAGAATACATTAATAGTTTAAAAAAAACCGGTTCAATCGGTGGGTGGGAAAAATGATAAACAACCGAATCTTTTTCGGATAATGACAAATGCCAAGTGGCAACATAAGTAAGACTATCGGCAAAAACCTTATGGAGGGAGCGAGGGAATTTTTCCCAGACAAAGGAAGGATAGCGAATCCGATAGGTTTTTCTTTTTATTTTTATCTCAACGCCGCCTCGGACGATATTTCGATAAATATGGATTGTTTCGGACATTTTTCACTATATTATAGTAAATGTTTTTATTAATGGCAGCTTTTATATTGAAAAATTTTTTTAAAAGGTCTTGACTAATTTTTAGCAAGGGTTTATATTTTAAGGGTTGTATTTATAACCATGACAGTAATTCACATTGATAAAAAAAATTTTAAGAAAGAAATTTTAGATTATAAAGGAATAATTCTGGTTGATTTCTTTGCCGATTGGTGTGGTCCGTGTCGAATAACTGGGCCGATTATTGACGAGTTAGCCGGAGAAAAAAAGGAAGTAAAATTCGTTAAAATCAATGTCGATAAAAATCCAGAGCTTGCTTCCCAATATCAAGTTTTTTCTATTCCAACCTTTTTTATAATAAAAGAAGGCAAAATTCTTTCTCAATTTGTCGGCGCTCAGAGTAAAGAAACGTTTCTTCAAGAAATAAATAAAGCTACCGGCGAATAACGCGGACGACCTTCCCATGAATAGTTTTTAGACCCAAGTGTGCCTGCCAGAGAATATAAAGAGCGAGAGTGGCGAGCCAACGTAATGACGATGTAATCGGGGCGTGTGAGCCGCTAACCACCTTATCATCGGAGATAGGCAATTTAATATTTTGAAAACCGCTAAACCGACTGGTGGTGCTAGCCTGAAGACCAATTTTTTTTAAATCTGGGGGAAGAGTAATTGTTTCTGCTCTTCTTTGAAGATACGGCGCCACCTCCCTGTCGGGTTCGTGTTCAACCGCTTCCTTTATTTCAACCTTTTTTAAAAGTGTTGGTTCAACCTCTTTTGGCAAGGAAACGGCCGCAGTTGATTTTTTAAGAAGATAGTCAATTGAGGTAAAATTTTTTCCGTTCATAAATTTATTATAAAAGTACCGGCGACGAAATTCCAATCGGTAACAAACGTATCAAATCAGGTTCTCCCTACCTCGACCGTATTTTCTTGCCAGAACATAAAATAAATCTGAAAGTCGATTGAAGTATCTAATAATAAGAGTAGGAACAGTAAAACCGGAGGTTTTGTCGCGAGTAAGTTTAACCACCCCCCGTTCAGCCCGGCGACAGACCGTTCGCAAAATATGTAACCAGCCAGACAGCTCTGTTCCACCGGGAAGAACAAAATGATTTAATTGTGGTAGTTGATTATCAATCTGGTCAATAATCTTTTCAAAAACAGCCGTTTGTTTGTCAACGTTGTTTAATCTAACCTTGGAACCAGACAAAAAAGCCATAATTTGATAAAGGTTTTTTTGTATAGTTATCAACAAGGCCTGGTCTGGACTTTTATCTAACCTCAACAAGGTTAATCCAATAAAAGACGAAAGCTCATCAATTGATCCGTAGGCCCGTATCCTAACATCTGATTTTAAAATTCTTTTACCACCGTACAATGAGGTAATTCCGTTATCGCCAGTTTTAGTATAAATAGGCATATTTTAAAATCCCAAATTCCAAGCACCAAATTCCAAACAAATCCCAAATTCGAAATTCTAAAATTCAAAACGAAATAAATAATGTTTAGAATTTTGAATTTAGTGCTTAGAATTTATTTGGGATTTGGAATTTAGGATTTAGAATTTTTGTTCAACACTCGCTATAGCCACACCCATAGCATTTTTTGCAACCCTCTTCGTGAGCTAAAGAAGTTTCGCCACAGCTTGGGCAAAGGTCAAAAAAACTAGCCTTCCCGGGGCCGGCTAAAAAAGTCGGCTGGCTGGTTTCACCGACTAACTTTGGTTTTTCAGCTGGAGAATGAGCTTGGATATTTGTTTTATTTCGGTAACCGTTTAAACCATAATGCATTGCCAAAACCTTGGCCGCGGCGTCAGGTAAACTCCTGATTTTTTCTTTACCAAAACCCATCGTTCTTGCGCCACCAATCCCCTGCAGTTGATTAACGATCTCTTTAATTCGCTCGTACGGCGAGAGCGGGGAAGAAAACCTAATGGCGAGGGAAATAATTCTTCCTAAGCCTTCGGCCATAGCATAAATATCAGTACCGGCTTTACCGATGCTGATAAAGACCTCTAATGGCTCAGGCGGACTACCACCATTGGTGTTGATAGTAATAAAAGCCACGCCAACCGGGGTGTTGACACGGTAGGTTGACCCGTTAACCACGATCGGTCTGGGTTTAACAACATATTGAGGTAAAGATTTTTTTTCCTCAATTTTTTTATTTTGCCTTTCCAAGACACCCGGTCGCGACCCGTCTCTCATATACGCAATTCCTTTTAGTCCCAGATCATAAGCAAGGGTATACAATTTTTTTACATCCTCGATCGTATGATTATTAGGGGCGTTGACAGTTTTAGAAATAGAGGCGTCGACATACTTTTGAATGGCCGCTTGGACTTTAATATGCTCCTCAGCAGTTAATTCATTTGCCGAAACAAACCAATCGGGCTTCTTTAAACCTTCTTTAATCTTTTTCTCATTTTTTTTATACCATTGATTATAAAGATGATGACGGATGACGTGTTCTCCGAGACGGTCGCGGCGAACAAACTCAAATTCAAAAACAGGTTCAATACCAGAAGTGGTGTTGACCATCAAGGAAGTGGAGCCGGTTGGCGCCTGCATTAAAAGGAGTGAGTTCCTTATTCCCTGTTGCCTAATTTTATTTTTTATATCTTGAGGAAGTTGTCGGACAAATCCTCCTTCTAAATACTTTTTCCGGTCAAACTTTGGGAAGGAGCCCTTTTCTTTAGCAATCTCGGCCGAAGTGAGATAAGCTTCATCTCTAATCAAACGGAAAACCTTATCGATAAAACGCAAAGCGGCCGGCGAGCCATATCGAAGACGAAGCTTAATTAAAGCGTCTCCAAGCCCCATGGTTCCAATACCGATCCGCCTTTCTCCGTTTAACTGCATTTTTTTAATACCGGCAAAAACATATGGATCCATATCTATAACGTTGTCTTGAAATCTAACCGCGGTGGTAACGATCTTTTTTAGGGCCTTAAAATCAAAATTTCCCTCCTTTTTGACACCGTTTCCTTTAATTAGCGCAGAAAGATTAATGGAACCGAGGTTGCAGACTCCCCAAGGAGGCAATCCTTCTTCACCACACGGATTGACGCAGTTAATACGATTCCAGTAATAATTATTATATAGTTTATTATAACGCTCCATAAAGACGACGCCTGGTTCAGCACTTTTCCAGGCTGACCGGGCAATTTTATCCCAAATTTTTCTCGCTTTAACAACCTTGAGAACATTAATTTTTTTGCCCAGGGCCTTCCATGATTCTATGTCACCATTCCAACCTTCATCATATTTAGGATCACTTAAGTCGGGAAAAACCAGTGGCCAGTCGCCATCTTTTTTTACCGCCTCCATAAATTTATCAGAGACACAAACGGAAAGATTAGCGCCGTTGATTTTGGTTAAATCCTCTTTGATTGTTATAAATTCTTCTATGTCAGGATGCCAATCCCAAAGCATAAGCATCAAGGCGCCTCTTCTGGAACCACCTTGTTGGATAATGTCTTTGGTGGCTACAGAGAAAAGCTCGGCCCAGTTAATCGGCCCAGAAGAAAAACCATTAACTTTTTTTACCCGCGACCCCCTCGGTCGAAGAGAAGAAAGATTAATACCGACGCCGCCACCGTGAGCCATAATTTCCACCATCTGCTTTAAAGTTTCTAGGATGCCGCCACGAGAGTCTTTTGGACTGGGAATAACAAAACAATTATAATAAGTTATTGAGAAGCCACTTCCCGCCCCAGCCAATATTCTTCCCCCAGGAACATATTTAAAATCCTCCATCGCCTGGTAGAACTCGTTTTCCCATTGCTTTTGTTGGTTTTTCTTTTCAATCTCCGCTACCGCCTTAGCTACACGGCGCCACATACTTAACGGTGTTTTTTCTTTAGCTTTGCCAGAACGGTCTTTTAATGAATAACGGTCCAAAAAGACCTTTTCAGCGATACCAGTTAGTCTCATAACTTATTTTAGTTGTTTTAACAACCTTAACTTAATTTTTTAATTTCTTTTTCAAAATCCTCAACATCGACAAAACGACGAAAAACCGAGGCAAAACGGATATAGGCAATTTTATCAACCCTTTTTAATTCTTTAGCGGCAAACCGGCCGATCATTGCGCTATCAATTTCGGTTTTTTCTTGTTGTTTTACCTCTTTTTCGACGGCGCCGATAATCTTCTCTATTTGATCAACAGAGACGGTCGTTTTTTCACAAGCCTTAATGATGCCGCGGCGTAACTTTTCCCTGTCAAACCTTTCCCTATTCCCGTTTCTTTTAATAACCAAAATTGGTAACTCCTCCACTCTTTCATAGGTGGTGAAACGACGCTGACATTTTGGACACCGTCGCCTTCTTCTTATTGTTGTTCCATCCTCTGATAACCGGGTTTCGATTACCTCGGTATCAGTGTGATGACAAAATATACAAAACATAATAGATCTTGAGTCCTTTTAAAATTTATAACACTATCTATGGGTTTTCAAGAGGTCAGAATATATTAAAACTGTATCATAAAAAAAATTGGCCTCAAAAGTTTTTAGCCGGTTTTAGGAAACAAAGATCGCCAAAATTTGTTGAACAATAGTAGAAAGCCGCTTGTTTTTGGTAGCAAAACACTGATGGGTTAACCACATTAAATCTTGAACAATAGCTTTATAATAATGATATGTTTCTGACCGATTTTTTATTTCCCAGGTTTTGTCTCGGTTGCGGAAGAGTTGGTAACTACATTTGCCTTAATTGTCAACAAAAATTGATATACTGTCAAACCGACAGCTGTTTTTATTGCCAAAGACCAAGCCGGTTTGGCTTAACTCATCCCATTTGTCAACGCTACCACGGAGTTGACGGCTTTGTTTCGATATTTCGATATAACAATTTTTTGAAGAAAATTATTAAAAGTTTTAAGTATAGAAAAGCGGTTTTAGTTTGGAAAGAGTTGAGTCTGACGATAAAACCAGAAAAACTCTCGAAGCTTATATTCTATAAAAAACTGAACCATGGTAAAAAGTTTTTTCTCCAACCGATGCCGCTCCATTTTAAGAAACTAAGGACACGGGGCTTTAACCAAGCAAAAGTTATTAGCGAGTTTTTTCAGGGTTTTTTGAGGCTGCCCATCGCTAATGACTTAGTCAGAATAAAAGAAACAAAGCCCCAGGCACAGATTGACCAGCTAAAAAAAAGGCAGATGAATGTCAAAGGTGCATTCAGGATACCAACAGGCAAATTAGTTAAAAACAATAACTACATTATTATCGACGACTTATTAACCTCTGGAAAAACCAGTGCCGAAGCGGCCCGTGCATTGAAAAAAGAAGGAGCCAACAAGGTTTTTATTCTTACTTTAGCTAAAGGATAAAAATAACCAATCTGTTTGAAATCGGTCCTTTATCGGCCTATACTGAAACAACTCAAGCTTGTTCCAGTATGTACCCCACTAATCCGCTTTGCTGCCCTTTCAGGTTGCAAACCGGAGTAAGACGGGTATATAATTTATTTTCATAATGGACAAGAGCTATAAAATTGAAATCTCTCATAAAACGATTATTTTCACCATTGTTTTTGTTTTATTACTTAAATTTGTTTGGGTAATTAAAGATCTCCTTTTTTCTATTTTTATTGCTTTTATTATTATGAGCGCCTTGAAACCGGCCATAACCTGGTTAAACAAAAAGAAAGTACCGAGGTTGGTTTCATCAATTATCGTTTATTTATTATTTTTGGCAATATTCATTAATAGTTTAAGTTTTATTATTCCCCCATTAGTTAAACAGAGCGCCCAGCTTTTAATAAACATTCCCTCGATACTGGAAAATCTTTTTCCACAATTTACCGCCACCTTTAATATAGGGGCCCTTACGCAGTATCTTCCCGGTATTACCAGCCAGGTTTTTAATTTTGCTAAGAACATTTTCTCCAATGCGGTTTTCACAATTACCACCTTTTTTTTTGGTTTTTATTTTTTACTAGAAGAAGATTTAATAGAAAAACTTTTAGTTAAATTTTTCGAGAAAGAACAAACTAAAGCGGCTATTGATATCTCTAGCCAGATTGAAAAACGGATGAGTAACTGGTTTTGGGGAGAAATTACCCTAATGTTGATTGTCGGCGTTCTGACCTACCTGGGAATGAGCTTAATTGGGATTAAATATGTTTTAGCTCTGGCGGTTTTAGCAGGAATTTTAGAGGTAATTCCGAATCTTGGTCCAACTCTTGCAGCTATCCCGGCAATGTTGATTGGTTTTTCTCAATCAATTTTCTTAGGGCTAGCCGCCTTAGCGGTTTCTTTTATTGTTCAGCAACTGGAAAATAACTTTATTGTTCCTTTGGTTATGAAAAAGGCCACCGGTCTTAATCCAATCATCACCCTAGTGGCTTTGATTGTTGGTGGCAGGGTCGGTGGAGTCTTAGGGGTCGTTTTAGCAATACCGGCCACTCTATTTCTCGAAGTATTGTTAATTGAATTATTAAAACAAGACAATCTTAATTGAGTTTTATTTAAAACCCCTGGATCCCGATTAGGTTTTTCTTCGGTAAAACTGCGGGAATTAGTTTGCCTCCCGATAAAAATAGATTATAATAATACATTATATGAAGATCGCGATTCTTGGTGGGGGTTTGACTGGATTAACAGCCGCGTATTATCTATCTAAAAAAAAACATCAAATAACAGTTTTTGAAAAGGAAAAGATTTTAGGTGGGATGGCGGCCGGTTTTAAGACAAAAAACTGGGATTGGCATCTGGAAAAGACGGTTCATCACCTTTTTGCTAACGATAGAGAAATTTTAAATTTGGCTAAGGAAATTGGTTTTAATAAAATTTTTTTTAGGGCGCCGGAGACAGCGTCTTTATATCAAATATCAAAAACATCTTTCGACAAGCTCAAGACCGCGAGCAAAATCGAGGGACAAATCAAAAATAAGAAATATTCAATTTATACTCTTGCTTCACCACGAGATTTATTAAAATTTCCTTTGCTTTCTTGGAAGGATAAACTAAACGCGGGTTTAGTATTGGCATTTCTAAAATTATCTCCGCCACTTAAGTTATTTGAGGCAACGACCGCAGAGAAGTTTTTAGTTAAGTTCATGGGTAAAAATAACTGGGAAGTCTTATGGCAAGAACTTTTTCGGAAAAAGTTCGGTAAATATGCGGGAAATATATTGGCCTCATTTATCTGGGCGAGAGTTAAAAAAAGAACCAAAAAATTGGGATATATTGCTGGGGGATTTCAGAATTTGATAAACCATATTGAAGAAAAATTAATAAATTCAAAAGTTAACCTATTAAAGGGTTATGAAATAAAAAGAATAGAGAAAAAAGAGGACGGGTTTATAATCGATGGAGAAGTATTTAATGCAGTAATCTCAACTTTACCGACACCAATCTTAATTCAAATAGCCAAACAAATTTTGCCCAAGGCATTTATTAGCCGATTAAGCAAAGTACAATTTTTACACGCGATTAGTTTGGTGATCGAATCCGAAAAACCAATATTTAACAAGACTTATTGGATGAATATTCTTGCCCGAGAAATACCGATTATGGGTTTGTTTCAGCAAACAAATTTTATTGATAAAATAAACTACGACAATAAACATATTTTGTACTGTGGTTGGTACACGACAGAAAACGACAAACTCTGGTTAATGGGTAAAGATGAGATTATTGATTACATTTCTCCTTACCTTAATAAAATTTCAAACCCCTCGCCCAGAGGGCGATTGCCCCTTGGACGAAAATTTAAATTTACTAACTCATGGCTTTTTAAAATCAGGTTTGCACAGCCGATTTTTGATAAAGAGTTTTTAAAAAACAAGCCGGAGTTTATAACACCGGTAAAAAATTTTTA
Source organism: Candidatus Roizmanbacteria bacterium CG02_land_8_20_14_3_00_36_15 (assembly GCA_002780795.1). Lineage (GTDB taxonomy): Bacteria > Patescibacteriota > Microgenomatia > UBA1406 > GWC2-37-13. Next base: position 60,603 of record PEUF01000045.1, read on the forward strand.
TCTCGCCACCCTTGATATGACCTATCCTTATGATCGGGGAACGAACTTTGCGGTAAAGTTAGGTAAAGAGGCGGCCGTGATGATATAATAATATTGGTTATGAAAGGAGAATTGGTTAAAACAATTACCGAAGACGGTTTAGAATTAGTGGGTTTTTTTATGGACCAAAAAAGTGATTTGGCCGTTTTTCACTCTCATGGCACAGCTGGGGATTTTTATACCCACAAATTTATTGAGATTGAAGGAGAAAAACTAGCCAGCAGAAAAATTTCCTTTTTGACAGCCAATAATAGAGGTCACGACGTTTATGCCGATATTAGAAAGTATCAAAAGAAAAGAGTTGGGTGGACGCAGATTGGCGGAGGTTTTGAAAAGTTTAAAGACTGCCTTTACGATATCGATGCCTGGATAAGATTTCTTCTAAAGAAGGGTGCCAAAAAAATAATTCTCCAAAGTCATAGTCTTTCCCAAAAAATTCTTTATTACCAGTGGATTAAAAAGAACCCTAAAGTGGTGGGCCAGATTCATCTATCACCACAAAACGATGATGGACTGATGTACTTTGCCCTGGGACCAAAAAAATATCAGACAATAAATAGAAAAATTAAAGATATGGTTAAAAAAGGAAAAGGAAACGAAGTTCTCCCAAAGGAACTATCACCAGTAAGCTATGTTACCTCAGCCCAGATGTATTATGGGTATTTAACCGACTACGGCGCCGGGACACTAACCCCTTACCACAACCCAAATAATCCCAACTGGAGGGTTATTTCTCAAGTGAGGCAACCATTATTGGTTATCTTTGGTTCAAAGGATGCTTATATGAAACCGTCACCCCAGACAGCGGCTAAGATTGTTAGGAAAAAAACCAAGGACAATAAAAAAACCTTGGTTAAAATCATTGAAGGAGCAACCCATAGCTATCTCGGTTATGAAAACGAATTGGCAAAACTTATCCTCGATTGGACACAAACCAATTTTAAAGTCTAATATGAAATTTGTCATCTGCCATGGTGCCTTTGGAAACCCCAACGAGCATTGGCTGCCCAAACTTAAAGAAAAACTCGAATCATTTGGACAAACAGCTGAGATACCCAGGTTTCCGGTGGAGGATTGGGAGCGGATCACCAACCTTGGTATAAAAGCAGCCGTCAATAAGCAGACGTTACAAAACTGGCTGAACGTTTTCAAAAAAACCCGTAAGAATTTTAAAAAAGGTGAGGGACTGTGTTTTATTGGTCATTCGCTCGGAGCAGTATTTATTTTACACGCAGTTAATTATTACAACATACAGTTAGATAGCGCCATTTTTGTCAGCCCGTTTCTTGACCGGCTAAATAACCAATGGCAGTTTGACGTTGTTAACAAATCTTTTTACAAAACAGACTTTGACTTTGAAAAACTGAAAAAATTAATTCCCATCTCCTATGTTTTGTATTCTGATAACGATCCCTATGTTGCCAAAAGTCATGCTACCCTCTTTGCCAAGGCCCTGGATAGTTCTTTTATTTTTATTAAACAGGCCGGTCATCTAAGTAATCCTCAACAACTAAGCGAATTTCCCTTAGTACTAGAATTGTGTAAAACAAGAATCGCCCTACCCGTATATGAAAAGTTTATTTCTCAGCGGAGTAAATTATTTTCGGTTGACTATATTGGTAATAAAACGGAAGAAGTTATTTATCTTAACCCCAAAGACGTTTTTGGGTACGGCAAGTTTCAGTTTAGGAATTTGGCCAAGAGTGGTTTCTGTACCTTTATCACTTCCAATAATGATTTTGACCCGGAATCAGTTTACATGATTGAAGCCCGTAAGACGGCCGAGAGAATAAAAAATATTACCAGGGTTTTTATCATTTCCCACCCGTCAGATTTAAAAAGAAACGAACTCTTAAAACAAATTGAGCTTGATCTAAAAGCAGGAATAAAAATTTATTTTTGTCCTTTAGAAAGTGTTATTAAAAAAGTCAAGGAACCGGATTTTGGTATTTGGGACGACGACTATGTTTGTTACGTTTCCTTTGATAAAAACAATGTTGCCACCGAAGTAAGACTAAGTAGTAGAAAAACTGACCTAAAAACAACCTTTAAATGGAAAAAAATTGTCCTAGACAAGTCTTTTAGAATTACTAACGCAAACCAAATTAACGACTTTATCAAAAAACACTCCTAACATAGACTCAATCAATCTACATGGTTGTGCAAACTTATTTTTCTATAATCAACAAACCACCCAGATCTTGTTTTTTAATCTCTTTATAAAGTTTATTTTTCACTAACGCCGGTTTACCGCGATATTCAACTACATAATAGGCAAACCCACGCATTTTTTGTACTAATAAATAGTCGGCGTGACCTGGCATACTAGCCTCGTCCTTTTTATCTTCAAAACCGACCGGGCTATCGTCGGCGGTGACAAAGTAGGTCCCTCCAACATTAGCGCACAGATGTCCGTGTCCAGAAGCAAAATGGATACTATCACCGGCCTTAACCGGTATCGCCCTAAACTCTTCAACCACGTTTGGAATCATATTACCTTCTTTATCAAGCGCCAACTTCTGTTCAACCGCCACGGCTTTCCCATAAAGAATCCAATATGTCTCATCAAGTTTTCCAACATGGTAATGTCCATAGGTTTTTATATACTCTCCGCAAACCGTTCCTGGTTCCCAGATAGTAATGTTTTTTTGCTCTTTGCCACCGCGAATCATGTAATAATAGTTGACTGGCCCGTCGCCATTTGGATCCATTAGAACTTCTTTCATTTTTTCATGAGTCCTAGCCGCGTAATGTTTGTCAACAAATTCAAAGTTAATTTTCATAGTTTTTAATTATTAAAAAAATTTTTAACTAGGTTTCAATAAAAGTTTTTAAAACAACCGCTTTGTTATTAATAGATTTTATTATATATTCAGAGATTATTTCCGGAATAAAACAAGAATGTCCTCGGGTTAATAAAACTTTTCCTTCTCCGGCAGCAACCTCAATTTCTCCGTCGCGAACAAAAAGATGGACAAATGAATTATGAGTTTTGTCGGTTTTTAGTTTATTTATTTCCAGAATATCTAAGCAATAATATTTATTTGTTATCAATCGGTTACCCTTTTTCTCAGGGGAGATTTTTTCTAAGTCATTATGGTCTGGATTGGTATCCAACAACTTAAAATAATCTTGAATATGAATCTCTCTAATAGAACCATTGGGTTTAAATTTACCCTTGTCAAAACTTCTTATTGTTGAAATTGGATCCATAACGTCCTTTTGTATTTCATAGAGGACATTGCCTAAAGGATACTTTTCGAAATCTTCTTCCCAAGAATGGTGAATGCCTCCCAATGAAGAATTAACCACGGAAAATTTTTTTATTTTATGTAGGTTTACAAAACGCCAAGGATAAACTTTTTTAATAAATGCCCTAGCATTTTTTTTGGCTGCGGCCAATGATATTTTTTTTGTTTCTATCATTCTGCTTAATTGTTTCATTTTTTCATCAATAATTTGACATGATTTTTTATAATCCACGAGACTAATATTTCTTTTTATTCCGAAGGTGATCAGTCCGTCTTCTAAATAGTACCAAGATTCTGGTTTTGATCTCCAGCGGTTACTTTTTACTCCCTCCTTTATATGTATTTGAAACGAATTACCAATAGATTGAGTAAGTTTTATTAAGGGAATTTTTTTATAAAAAGACGTTATCTGTTCAAGAGTAATAAATTCAACACCTTTTTTATAAGGTAATTGATTATAAATTTTGTCGCTGTTAGGAGAGCCCAACTCAGGAGTAAAATTTTTGTTTTGAGAACTGGTAATTGTTGTCAATAATTTTGTCTGAGTAAAAAGTTCATAACTTTGACCAATCTTTTTATTTTTAAGAGAATTATTATTTTGCCAGCCTTTCATGTTGAGAATATAGTTGCCACCCCAAGTCGGCTGCAGAATTAATTTAGGAAGAACGAGATACGGTCTTTTTGTATTTAACATTAGTAGTATATAAGTATAATATAAGCAACTAATAATTTAGTATAATTTAGATAAATGAAAAAGAACAGAATCCTCGTCTATCTCCGGACGCTAAGGGTAAATCAATGGATCAAAAACCTGATTATTTTTACCGCTATTATTTTCACCGGCAACCTTTTTGAGACCGATCTTTTTATCAAAACCCTTATTGCTTTTATTATTTTCTGTCTTTTATCATCAGCTTCCTATGTGTTAAATGACATCATTGATTATCCATATGACAGAAAACACCCGCTTAAAAAAAATCGGCCGATTGCCTCTGGACAGGTGTCTTTGGCCGAAGCAAGTTTTATTACTTTCATTTTGACACTAGGTTCACTAATTCTTTCTTTATTTTTTTCTCTTCCCCTCTTTTTTTTGAGCCTGTTTTTTATTTTACTTCATTTTTTTTACTCCCTTTACTTTAAGCGTTTTCCCGTAATTGACATTTTCTCAATTTCTTTTTCTTTTATGGTCCGCGCCTATGCGGGTGAGGTAGCCACCGGTTATCATATTCCGATCTGGTTGGTACTAACAATTTTCTTTGGCTCTCTTTTCATGGCGGCCGTCAAACGCCACGCCGAACTAGTAGCCCATGGCCCGGAGGCCAGACTTTCCCTTTACCGTTACCACGAACATTTTTTAGACTTTCTTACTTATACCTTTGCTACCTTAACCATAATCGGCTATTCGTTTTATACCTACTTTGAAAAACCACCACTGACAATAACCGCCTTTACTAGATCGTTTGCCAACATTTTTCCCGGTTTTGAAGGAAGAAAATGGTTAATGATTACTATTCCAATGGTTGTTTATGGTATTGCCCGTTACGCTCAGCTTCTATACGAAAGATATGAAGGAGAACAGCCGGAGAAAATTATTACCACAGATAAACCACTGATATTTTCTATTTTTCTTTGGGGAGCGATAACGGTGATGTTGATCTATGTATTTTAAATTGTAGCGTATAGTCCGTTGACTTTTATAAATAAATTATTTATTCTTCGATTAACAAATTAAAATATTAACAAATTTGTTAATTTAGAAATTATAAAATCGTTTCTTAATTATGAAAAACCAAATCTCAAAAAAAAAACAGGCAGTTTCCCTAGCGATTGATCAAATTCAAAAACAGTTTGGTCGGGGAGCAATTATGAGACTAGGAGAGGGGCCGGTGGCACCGGTAGCCGTCATTAAAACAGGAATTCTTCCTCTGGACCTGGCTTTAGGGGTTGGTGGGATTCCAAAAGGACGAATTGTAGAAATTTTTGGTCCCGAAGCCTCAGGCAAAACCACTCTTTGCCTATCTTTAATTGCTGAAGCGCAAAAGGTTGGTGGAATAGCGGCCTTTATTGATGCCGAACACGCCGTTGACCCGGCTTGGGCAAAAATTTTAGGAGTAAAACTTGAAGATCTGTTAATTTCTCAACCGGATACAGGTGAGCAGGCGTTGGAGATTGCTGAACATCTGATTCGCTCTGGCGGCGTCGATCTGATTATTATTGACTCGGTCGCCGCTCTTGTTCCCCGCTCGGAGATAGAGGGTGAGATGGGTGATTCACAGATGGGTGTTCAGGCGCGGTTGATGTCACAGGCGTTGCGTAAACTAACCGGCGTTGTCTCGAAATCAAAAACAACGGTGATTTTTACCAACCAAATCCGGCTGAAAATTGGCATCATGTTTGGCAATCCTGAAACAACCCCTGGCGGACTGGCTCTTAAATTTTATTGCTCGGTGAGAATGGATGTGCGCAAGATTGAGACTCTGAAAAAAAACAACCAGGCCTATGGAGCCAGGATTAGAGTAAAGATTGTTAAAAACAAAGTGGCGCCGCCATTTAAGGAAGCCGAAGTGGTAATCACCGCTGAAGGGATTGATAAAGAAGAAGGAATAATTGACGCCGCCATTAATGCCGGTGTTTTAAGCAAAAGTGGTTCGTTCATTAAATATGGTGAAAAATTGTTAGGACAGGGAAAAGAACAGGTAAAAGAGGCGCTGATGAAAGATGAAAAGCTAAAACAGCAACTGTTAAAAGCAGTAACTGAGAAAAAATAATAAATATTAAATTTCAAATAATAATTGAATATTAAATAATAAAGGATTTAATATTTTAACATTAAACATTTATTATTTGAAATTATGCTTGACGAAGATCTTCAACCGCTCTTGAATAAAGCCTACTTTTATTTGAAATTCCGCCCGCGGACCGCCTGGGAAATGCGGCGCTATCTTTATAAAAAAATTGAGAAGACGCATTGGTCACGCAGTGACGCTGATAAAATAATCAATCATCTATTAGGCCTAGGGTTACTTGATGATAAAAAGTTTATTGAAATTTTTATTGAAGAGAGAAAAAACCTTAAACCAAAAGGAAAGTTTGTTCTAAAACAGGAGCTAATCAAACACGGTATTGATAAGCAGTTGATCGATGATTATTTTGAAAGAACCCCGTTTAATGAAGAGGATTTGGCCGAAAAGGCTCTTTACCACCACTGGTCAAGACTCAAGGATCTCCCGGTTGAAAAACGCCTCCAAAAAGCTAGCCAGTTTCTTTTCCGGCGCGGTTTTCCCTTTGCCCTCGCCAAAAAAACGCTTGAGAAGTTAAATAATAAATTTTCTTCGCAATAAACTTCTTGTTTTTTTATAATTATTAATAACTATGGCAAAAGTAATATTTTTCGGTTATGGAGCCAATAAAGACTATTATCGCCTAAGAGAGATTTTGGGCAAAGACCTTAAGGGGGGAGAAAGCGCCATGCTTGAAGGATTTAGCTTAGCAACCCAGTCTCTTAAAAATATTCCAGAACCACCACGGAGAATCCTTAATAAAGTTTGGGGAGACTCCTTTCATGCTTATACAATAAAGAGAGGTTCTGGGATTGTTGCCGGGAAAGCCTGGGTATTAGAAGAGGAGGACTTGGAAAAAATCAAACAATGGGAGTTTGTCGGAAAAGATGGTTGACGGGAACTGGTTTCCGTCAAGCTTACGACGGCGGAAGGAAAAACCATTGCTGCCATTACCGAAAAGTCCCAAGACCAGTATGAAGTGGATAGATTGGTTGACGGAATAGATTATGAAGTTAATCTTAATAGAAAGAGGGAGAAAGAATACTACTCTGAAGAAGATGAATACAAAATTGCCATCCTAAGAGGAGAAATAAGAAGATGTTAGGGACAGTATGCAAATATCTGACCCTTAATGGTATAAAACACAATGATCGCCATTTGCAGTTTTTAAGATAACAGAGTAAAATGAGGAAATTAATAATTGTTTGGAGCGGTGACTAAAAATCAAAAATTAAATATTAAATATCAAAATGACATATAAAAAACCAAAAATATCAATAATCATTTTGAGCTTTACTCTATAATCTTGCATTTTGCACTTTAATTTTTGACATCGTCTTTCTCCAAACCTTTCAACAAATTATGTTTCAAAATATTTTTAAAAACCTCTTTCAAAACAAACAAAGAGTTGAAGAAGAAAAGGAAAAAATTCGCCAACAAACCAAAGAAATCACCCTTCGCGCTCAAGAAGAGGCGCTGCGGATAAAACAAGAAGCAGAGCGGGAAGCAAGAAAAATCACTAACGAAGCTAAGGTTGATTTGGCTAAGGCGATTGAGGCGGAAAAAAGATTGGCGAGAAGAGACCAACAGATTGGAGACAAGAATAAAGAACGAGAAGAATTAAAAGAAAAATTGGAAAGAGAAAAAGTGGCCGTTCAGAAGTTACAAAAGGATCTTGAAGAGAAGAGAGAAGCCATCCTGCAAAAACTAGAAAAAGTGGCCCAGATGAGTAAAGACCAGGCCAAAAATCTAATGCTCTCTGGCTGGGAAGAAAAACTCAAGGGAGAAATCGCCAAGAAAATAAAACAGACTCAGGAGGAATTAAAACAAAAAGCCGACGACATTGCTAAACAAATCTTAGCCGAAACAATGCGATATGGGGCCATCGATTATGTGGCCGAGTTTACTCTCTCAACGGTTACCCTTCCTAATGAAGACTATAAGGGGCGGATTATTGGTAAGGACGGACGAAACGTCCGTGCCTTTGAGTTGGCGACGGGAGTCGACGTCGATCTTGAAGAAGAAAAAGTAATTCGGCTTTCTTCATTTGATGCCATTCGTCGTGAAGTGGCTAAAATTGCTTTGGAGAGATTAATTAAGGACGGCCGGATTCAGCCCGAACGAATTGAGGAGATAGTTAAGAAAACAAAGGAAGAGATAGAAAAAGTAATATTTCGAGCCGGAGAAGAGCTTGCTCATAAAGTTAGTGTCTATAATTTGCCCACCGAGATAATCAAGCTTTTGGGCAAGTTTAAATATCGTTATTCCTACGGCCAAAACATGATTGCTCACACCCTCGAGGAAACAAGGATAGGTGTTGCCCTGGCTCACGAGTTAAAGGCCGATGTTAATGTTGTCAAACTGGGTTGTTTATTGCACGATATTGGTAAGGTAATAACTGATAAAGAAGGTTCACACATCGATCTTGGTGTTTCTCTAGCTAAAAAGTACCGATTCCCTCAAAAAGTGGTTGATTGTATCGCCGCCCATCATGAAGACATTCCTTTCCCCACCGTTGAGTCAATAATAGTTTATATTGCTGATGCCGTTTCTGGTGGAAGACCAGGGGCGAGACACGAAGACTTTGAAGAATATCTGAAAAGAATTAAAACAATCGAAGAAGCGGCTAAAAGTAAAAAGGGCGTTAAAGAAGCCTACGCGCTTCAAGCCGGCCGCGAACTACGGGTAATTGTTAAACCGGAAGAGATAGGCGATGATGAAGCCACTGTCTTGGCGGAAAAAGTTAAAGAAGAGCTCGAAAAAAAATTTGAGGTATTTCCAGGCCAAATCAAGGTAACGGTTATTAGGGAGTTTAGAACGGAAACAACAACCAAAATTTAAAAAATAAATAATAAATATCAAATTACAATTGAATAATAAATGTTTAAATATTAAATATTTAAAATTCAACGTTCAACTAATATTTATTATTAGATATTTAATATTCTACCCTCTTTCGTATTGTCATCTCGCTCCCATTTTGATATAGATTGTTACAATAAGATAGTTTAAATACGGATTGACAAGAAGCGAAAAACTTTCTATTATGATTTCGATTTACTTTATTGACAACCTAAACAATCTACAAATTTAAAAGTTTATTGTCAAACGAAGGGTGGTGAATATATATGACAAAAGCAGACTTAGTTGCTCAAGTAGCAAAAAAGGCCGGTCTAACCGCCAAAGCCGCTAAAGACGCCGTTGGCGCTATTTTCTCCACCATGAGCGACGCTTTGAAAAGAGGAGAAAAAGTTGTCGTCACTGGTTTTGGTACTTTTATGGTTAGGCGAAGAGCCGCCCGTAAAGGAAGAAATCCACAAACTGGCGCCGAGATTCAAATTCCAGCGACCAAAACGCCAGGTTTTACCGCCGGCAAAACTCTTAAAAGAACCGTTAAGTGAAAGCGTGATATAAGGAGCAGCCCTGAACCGAACTTGTTCTGGTTCGGGGTTGTTTTTTTTAGCCAATTTTAGTAGAATGAGGTTCTATGCTTAAAATAAGCGCTAAAGCGATATTTCTTTCTCTTTTTTTCGTTGGAGTTATTGTTAGTTTTTATCTGGTTAATTTGGCCGAGCAGGGAGTTGCCTACGGTCAGGAGAAGGTCGTCTACGCCCTTCCTTACCCAGGGATTTTACCAGATCACCCTTTATACTTTGCCAAGGTGGTCAGGGATAAATTAATGGAATGGATGACGCGCGACTATCTGAAGAAAGCCGATCTCTATCGACTTTTTTCTGACAAGAGAGTTAATATGGCCACTTTTTTAATTAAAAAGGGAAAGAATAAATTAGCGATTACCACCTTTTCAAAAGGAGAAAAATATTTCCTTAAGATTCCCAGCCTTTTGCTCGATTCGAAAAAACAAGGCGTTGCTCCGTCTTCGGAATTAATCGACAGCCTTAAATTAAGCAATGCTAAGCATAGGGAACTGGCCACGGAATTATTAAAATCGGTTTCCCCTTCCCAGATAGCCGCGGTTGAAGAAATACTAAAACTCAATCAAGAAATCAAAAACAAACTCAATCAGTTATAGACTGGCAAAAACTACCGCCAGGAGGAAAAGATTTTGATTAAGAGTGAGCCAATAGTGGTCGAAAAAACCGGTAAAGAGTATGGATAGGAAGATTAAAAGACTATTTTTGTAAACAGCCTTGATAAAAGATCGGCTTAGATAAATAATTAGTCCGCTAGTTAATATTCCCCACTGACTGATAAAAAGAAGAAAAATATTATGGACCGGTTGATTAAGAAATGTAGGAAAATTTTGTAATAGTTGGTTTTGAGCCACTAAATAGTTGCCGGCACCGACGCCAAAAAAGAAGTTTTGACTAATAATAACTAAAGAATTTTTAATCAGCCAGTAGCGTTTTTCCAGGGAAAGAGGATCAGACTTAATGGTGAGGAAAATAAGACCAACTGTTGACAGGGTGATAAGCCGGGCGCATAGGCAGAACAAGCATTTTTTATTTAGTTTTTGTTTAGTTAGATAGTAACTAAAAGACAAAACCAAGCAGGATAAAATCGCTATCTTAGAAAAAGACAAGAAAACCAGCATTGAGCTAATAAATAAAAAAATACTTTTTAAAAAGTTTTCTTGACGGAATTTTCTATTGGTTACGACAAAAAAATATAACAGAAGATAAAAACCGGCCAGAGAGTTAGGGTGAGAAAAAGTGCCGTAAGGACGCAGGACCTCAATTCCTTGCCAAGAGGCCTTGGCCACGGCTGGGGTAGAAAGAGAGAGATAACGTTCTCCTAAATAATAAAAAACACCTTGAAGCGAATGTCGATTTATAACTTGTAAAACAACCAATAACAACTGCATTAATCCGCCTACAGTTAAAGCCAGGAGATAGGGACGCGGTTTTAAACTCCGTGTTCGAAAAATAATAAAAACCAATAAAAACTCTGCCACCTTAATATATTGATAAATGGAAGTTATTTTTGACTGCGAGAATACTAGATTCGTAGCAATCAAAATTAAAAACAGAAATATTAAAGAACGTTTTTTTTTAACAGCGCGGACGACGATTTGATAGTTCAAAATTCCCAACATCAAAATTAAGAAATCGAGCCAATAAACCGTTGGAGCCAGATAATCGACGCGCACACCGGAAAGATAAGAAGACGGGAGAAAAAAATGCTTGCCAAATTGAGTGGGAAGAAAAAAGATAAACAAAAATAACACCACGTTGTTAAATTGTTTTATTGTTACCTTGATGAATTTTTTATTTAACCATGTAGCCATGTAGCAATGTGATAATTAATTAAAATAGGGTTGGTTGTTTTTCCTCCGGTAATTTTTCTTCGCCTGGCTGATTATTGCCACCAAATATTTTTACCTTTCCGAACACCCCATCATATCCTGGATCGACAAAAACCCGCCTTTTCCTAATAATTTCTATCGCTTGACGTAATTTTTGTCCGGCATGAGACTCAATCTGCTCCAGAGGTTGTTTGAGAAGGATGTCAAACTCAGGGGCAAATTCTGAGGTGAGCCTTTCGTAATCGGCCAAAGCTCTGGTTGGTGAACCATTGTTAACTTCGGTTAGTGTTTCAATCAACTGAACAATGGAAACAAACGGTTTACGCCTTTGTTCTTTGTCGTAAACAAAAACCAATCCGGACTTATTTTCTAAAAACTTAAGATCAGAGTGATCATAGATTTTTTCTGACAACTGGATAACCCGATTTTCAACACCGATGGTCAGCGGTTTTTTACAGACAGGACAGATGATGCCATTTTTTTTGACCTCGGCCGGTGAGTAGCGGAGGTTACAATTGCGGTGGCCTGACCAATGATATTTTCCTTCTTCAGGGAAAAATTCGATCGTATAACCAATCTTCAATTTTCCACCCGGTTTTTGTTTAATAGCATCGGTAATATCGCCATAAGAAAAATTTAAAATTTGAAATTTGAAATTTGAAATTGTGTTCGGAACAAACACCGTGGCCTCACGACCAATCTTTGGACCAGAATGGGCGTCGGAAAAAGAGACAATCGAGCGATTTTTTAAATCATCAATCTGCCAGTTCATAATCGGATCAGAGGAAAGCCCGGTTTCCACGGCATAAATATGTTTGCTCATTTCACCAAAACATTCTTCAATTGAGTCAAATCCCGACTTAGAACCATACAGGGAGAACCACGGTGTCCAGACATGACAGGGGATAAAGAAGGCTTTTTCATCGATTGATAAAACCATTTCCAACAGATTTTTTGAAGATATTCCCAGGATTGGTCGGCCGTCAGCCAACAAATTTGCTCCTTTTTCCTCCAGGGCTTTAACAATTTTTTCACAGGTTTTAATCGATGGTGAAAAGATTAAGTTGTGAACACGGCGTTGTTTGTCGCCCTGTGAGTAGATGCTGGAAATCTCAACAGAAAGCAGAAAATAAACCTCAGCGTCGCTGTCAAAAGGCTTTTTTTTCAAGCTAAAAATTCCTGGTGCGACCTCTATTAAATTTTGTGTTATTTCTCTAAACCATAAAGGATGAGTCCAGTCGCCGGTCGCCATAAGCAGAATACCTTTCTTACCTGCCCAGCGAGCAATCTCCGCCAAATCCATACGTTGAGAGACGGCGCGGGAATATTTCGAATGGAGATGAAGGTCGGCAATGATCTGCATGAAGTAATTTTAACAGAAAGATGGTGAAGTTTTTTTATCGGCATAGTAATTAGCAACGAGCCAAGAATAGACAATTAAGGAAACTATTATAACTCCGTTAACCACCATTGGTGAATTGACAAAATTTTCCAGGAAAATAATTTTCGGCACCGGCCAGTTATGGTAAATATTGATAAAATAAACCAAAGAAAAATAAAAAAAAGCCTTAAGAAATTTTTTATCTTTTAATCCAACCACAAGAAGAAAGGGTAAAGCTTGTTGGAGGTGGCGCTCATGCATTTTGCTGAAAAACAATAAGTACAAAGACAGTAAGATAAAAAAAAGAGGGATTGACTCGATCTGCCCGAAGTAGCTACTATTGTAAAAAAAGCCTGGATTAAAAAGAATAAAAGAAACGGCCGCGAGTGGGCCAAAAATATTATTTTTGTCCTTTTTCATCCTGATCCAGCGATAGATTAAAACAACCAAAGCAAGGTCAAAAAACACGGCCGGTAATTTCATAAAGCCTGCTAAAGCCTGCCGTTTTTCAAGGAAGATAACCAGCTTTGAAGGGAAGAGCGGCAGCCAAAGATTAACCCGCCAGGTAGCTTTGAAAACAAATTGATACAGACCATAGGCAATGATAAACAGAAAGATGGCTAAGGGTGGATAGTTGGGGTAGGTGGTAGTAAAGCGTTCAACCTGAGCTCGCTCATAAAAGCCGGGCAAACCATATTTAATCGCCTCTTTGGCCCAAACGATGTGGTTATTGACGTCAAAACCAAAGTCAAGAAAAAGAAGAATCAGGCGAAGTGTTAACCCCAAAATAATAATTTGAGTCAATCGAGACGGTTTTTTCCCAAAAAAACTCATCATATAATTGTAACAAAGAAGGTAACCGTACGGACAATAATTTTTAATTATTTTTTTAACATCTGCTAAAATAATCTCAATGAAGATTATCAATCGAAAGTTTCACCGAGATTATCAGGAACTGGAAAAATATGAGGCTGGGATTGTTTTGACAGGGGCCGAAGTTAAGGCGGTTCGCCAAGGCCGGCTTAAACTCAACGACTCCTTCATTAAAATTATCGGCGGTGAAGTTTATTTGGTTAATGCCCAAATTCCGGTTTATCAGTACGCTAGGGCCGCAGGCTACGACGATAAAAGAACCAGAAAATTATTAATGCACAGCAAAGAAATTCTTAGATTAAAAACCAAAATCCAAGCGGCGGCTGGATTGACAGTAGTGCCCATTTCTTGTTATAATAAGCACGGGGTTTTGAAGCTTGAAGTGGCTCTAGCTAAAGGAAGAAGTACGATTGGGAAGAAGAGGTTGGAAAAGGCAAGAGACATTAAGAGAGAACAACAAAGAGAAGTAAAAGAATATGTGAAAAACTAAGAGGCTTACTAATTTATTTGTATTTGTAAACTCTTTGATAAAAGGGTTTACCCCTTAAAAAAATTATTAAATATTTAATAATTTTTTTAAGGGGATGACAGGCATCGACGGGAAAATTGCACTTTTATAAATGGTGAGAGCGGACTTGTCCGTTAAACAGGAAAAAACAACTGATAAAGATAATTTATCAGCGGAGGAAGCTTACTTCTTGGCTTATGGCAGGCGCGAGCTTGCTTTTGTTCAAACTGTAAACTAAATCCCTCTCTTTGGGTTTTCTTCGATTCAACCTAAAGAGGGAAAACCAATCGGAGTAGGACGAAGAAAATTTTTCGGTTATATTCGGAGTCGACAAAACATAACCGGCGGTTTAATGAGGTTTGTTTATTTTCCAATTTAAACACGAGACAAAAATAATCTATCTCTCACTAAACGTTTTTAGAGGTGCTTTCTCGGACCCGGGTTCAACTCCCGGCATCTCCACACTTTGCTCTTTATTTTCAATAAAGAGCTCCGCGTGGCAAGCCACCTTGTAGCTCTTTGATATTCTCAAAGAGCGTAGAGTGGTAAGCCACACCATATTGTTATTCCCAACTATTATTTTAGAAGCGAAGTGTGCCCCTAACGTAGTTTGAGCGAAGCGGGAAAAATAATAGTAAAATTACTTTATGTTAGATGAGGGCCAAAAATTAATCGCAGAACCAACCCCTATTGATTCAAATTTTCTTACAACCGCCTTTATTCAGAGTAAAAATATACCATGGCCAACTCGTATACACTCAGGAAAACATTTTGGAAACTTACCATAATTGGTGATCAGATCGCCGTAACACACTATGTGAACGTTAATGTATCTCCTAAGTGAGAAAGATATCTATGCCACAGCAAAAGCATCGGGTTTATTAAAAGAGAAAACTCGCGGAAGCAAGCTTATTAAAATTATTGATATTGACCCACCACATTTAGTGGATTTGCTAAAAATATTTAGAACACCAGCTTTTAAAGAAAAATGGTTATTAGTCAATAATTTCTTTGTAGACATCATTCTTCCGTCCGGTTTTTTGCAGATCTCTTTTCACTATCTCAGGGTCAGCCCCTTGATAGTCTTTTTCATCGCCAATTTTTCCTAGAGCGACTAAAACGAATGGTTTTAATGGGTCGGGTATGGAAAATAATTTTTTAGCTTTATTGCAATCAAAACTACCAATTTGTCTACAATAGTAACCTAGGCTTTGGGCCTGCAGTACGAGGGAAATGACTGAAGCGCCCAAATCATAAAGAGCCCAGCGGTTAATAATATCTTCGGGCTCGGTCGGATCATAACAGGCGATGATAATGACGGGCGCCGATTTAGCCCAGCTGTTTCTTTCGGGAAGACAGGAAATGATCTTGGCGTAAGCATTCGCTCCTTTTCTGATTAGGCAATAATACCAGGGCTGGTTGTTTCTTCCAGAAGGAGCCAGTCTGGCCGCCTCAAAAATGCTGCGTAAATCCTTATCAGACACCTCTTTTGAAGAGAAAACTCTAGGACTAAAACGTTTTTGGACAGGTTCAATCACTGGAAATTTAGGCCGAGGCGATCGGACACCAATTATTTTTTTGAGAATATCCATACAGGATAAGCAAATTATATCAGGTTTAGATATAATCAAGACGATGGAACAACGTCAGCATAAATACTATGTTTACACCTTACTTTGTCTGCGGGACCTCGAGATCTATACCGGTTTAACCACCGACTTAAAAAGAAGGTTGTTTGACCATAGTCGAGGCTTGGTTGATTCTCCAAAGATTAAGATTCCCTTTAAGCTGATATACTACGAATACTTTATTAGTCTTGAAGACGCCAAAGCCAGGGAAAAGTTTTTAAAAAGTAATGTTGGCAGAGCTCAGCTGAAAGACTCGCTAAAGAAAACACTTCGTGACCGGCGCAGTATGCCTTATAGAATGTTTTAATCCGCGCGGCTTTATCTTGACAAGCAAGGTAAGTTTAAAATAGGATAGAATAGATGGGGGGGTGATAAAAAGAATATGGATAAAAAGTGGAGTCATTATCTTCACAAACACACAAAGATGATTACGACGGTGGTAGTCATCGTTTTTTTATTTTTGGCCGCAGGTGAATATTACCTATTTCGAAAAGTAATGTATGTCAACAAAATGGTTTCCGAAGGATTTATGCAGGTTAAAGAAGAGATAAAAAACTTACGGAAATAGACGTTAACTCTGCATGAAAAATAATTGCCACCACTGTTGCCAATTGGGAAGCGGCGTAGGAGTGATTATCGTCGGTGTTGGCGTCGGCGGCGGTAAGATTATCGCCACCTCATCCGGCCGGGCTAAATTAAGTTTGTTGCGGATAGTCTTTTCCAACTCGTAAAAATCACTTTTTTTAAGAATCTCGGTCTGCAAGGTGAGTTTTTTCTTTTTTTCCTTTTCCACTTCACTCTTAAACCTCTTAAGAAAGGCAATGCGGTTTTGATAGTTAACAACGTTTCTTATTAATGAGGAAGAGAAAAAAATTATTAAGAAAATTAAAAAAATGTTTTTCAACCAACGCATGTTCTTATTATACAATTAACCGATTAACAGATTAACAAGTTGACGAATTAATGGATTATTTTGTTAGCAAGTTGATAACGGTAATAATTCTTGAAGTCTCCGCTTTAAATTTTAGTTGTTTGACGCAAAGACCGATAATTGCCTTTGGGTTTTTTTGGCAAAGAGCTTGATTTCCGGCAATAATTTTTTTTATTTCTTTCTTTAACTCCTCATCAGATAGTTGTTTGGGTAGATATGCGGAGACGATTTCTAACTCGGTTTTTGATTGGTTGACCATCTCTGGCCGGCCGGCCTTTTCCGCCGCCTCAAGCGTTTCTTTTATTTCTTTTACTTGTTTTTGTAAAACCTCAATGGTTTGTTCATCGGTTAACTCTTTCTGTTTAGAGATCTCTTGATTCTGGATTTTTGCTAAAATATAGCGTAAGATATTTAATTTGGTTCGGTCGCCGGCTTTTAAAGCCTGAATTTGATCTTGTTTAATTTTCGCTTTTATCATTTTTTTATTATATACTAATTCGTTTTTAAAATTAAAGCGAAGGGCGACAAACGATTTTATGAAAATTACTAAAAAAACAGACATTTTTAATTTAATGACCGAGCTCAAAAGTCTTCTTGATCACAAACCCTCCCATGATCAGATGATAAAGGAAGTCCAGATGATGAGTTTTAAAATCAGACCGGTGGCGGGGGATATCTCGCTTTTAAACTTTAAAAATCAGCAGCTGATCGAAGTCCTTTGGGGACTGGGTAAAATCGACGATTTTTTTAGGAAAGAGTTTCGTCGGTTACGCATCCATGAAAAAAAAACTTTTTTTAAACTAGTTGGCCAAATGAGGGGAAAACTGGAGACTCAGCTGAATAAAATTAATTTCAGGAAACCGATAGAAACGCCTCAGGCGATTGAAATGGAAATTGTTAAAGAGTACCCCCGAAAAAAAAATTAACCCGTCGCCGAATAGCTCATATGAGAAAATTTCCCGTTGTTTTAGATCTGGAAACTAAGTATACATTTCGAGAATATGACGACCCGAAAAAACTGGGAATCACCGTCGTCTCTATTTATGAATATGGGAAAGACCGGTCCGAGGTTTTTTTAGAGAAAGAACTAAATAAACTTTTTCCCATTCTTGAAGCTGCTTCTTACCTGATTGGTTTTAATATTCGCAGTTTTGATCTGCAAGTTTTACAGAGTTATTATCCGGGGCGGGTTGATCAGTTTGCCACCTTTGACATTCTTGATGACATTAAAGAAAAGCTCGGCCGGCGATTAGCCCTTAACGATATTGTCTCGGCGACTCTAGGAAAAAAGAAGACAGGCCACGGTTTGTTGGCGATCGACTATTATAAAGAAGGG
This sequence comes from Candidatus Roizmanbacteria bacterium CG02_land_8_20_14_3_00_36_15, assembly GCA_002780795.1. Taxonomy (GTDB): domain Bacteria; phylum Patescibacteriota; class Microgenomatia; order UBA1406; family GWC2-37-13. The sequence goes on from PEUF01000045.1 coordinate 78,596, forward strand.
AAAATTGATAAGTTAAAACAATATTGTCTCGACGACACGTTGTTAACCAAAGAGATATTCGAATTTGGAGTAAAAAAAGGTGAGATTTATTATTTTGACCCGGCAGGAAAAGCAACTATAAAAGTTGACTGGAAAAAATATTTAGAAGAAAACGGAGAAAACAATGTTTCTTTAACGCTACCATTTTAATACCCTTATTTTTCTATCGTGTTATAATGTTTTTATGAAAGATTGTCGTCGGTGTTTTTTAGTTTTTATTTTTGTTTTACTCTCTGTTATCTGCGGTTACTTTTTTTTTCAAAACTACCAACTAAAAAAACAGATAAAAGATTTTCAACCAGTACTTTTTCCCAGTAGTTCGCCTTTCCCCACCGGTCGTGTATCGCCCCCACCGTCGGAGAGAGATAGTAAAGAGAGTTGTAAGTTTCGCCCCCAAGTTTGTACCATGGAGTGTATTAACCCACCGCCCTACATCTGTGGTTCAAACGGAAAATCATACTGTAGTCCTTGTCAGGCCTGCGCCGATGAAGAAGTTCAGTGGTTTCGAAAACAAAATCAGCCATGTCAATAATTTATCTGAAAGTGGGAAATTCACTTTTTAACTATTACCTCAATCCGGCTATCGACAAATTTGTCATTAAACATTTTCGTCGGAGCTGGTTTCCAAAACCTTTCCGGAACAGCTTTGTACATCCGTAGTTTAGATAAACCTTCAAAATCTTTGCATTCTTTGATAAATCTTTCCGCCAAAGCTTTATTAGCAAATTTAGTTTTTATCATTTTAGCGGTGTATAAAACTAGTCCCTTTATTAGCTCTAGTTTGTTTTTGATTTCATAAGCTTTTGCTTTAATATAGAGGGCATCGACGTCGTCTCCTACTGCGGTTGAATCAAATATGGCCAGGGCAACACGAGGGTTTTTGTTAATCTTTTGTGAATGAACGGTATCTTTAGGAGAGTACCAGTAAAAGTTATAATTTTTATCGTAAGTATAATAGAGATGAGCTATCCAAGGATCCCCGTCTTTACACCTCTTTACACCTCAGAGGTGGAAATATAGTGGAAATACCGGGCCGTTCTGGTTGGCGAGAAAATACGGCAAACCAATTATTCCGTTGTTTAGTTTCGAAGAAAACAATAAAGTAATCCTGCGCGTTCTCGAACCGATTGAATACAAAGGTAAACCCGACAAGTTGGTTATGAACAAAATCGGTGAAGCATTAAAGAAGATGATTTCTGTCTCCAGTGTTTTTAATCAATGGCAGGCTGACGATCTGTTTCTTTCCCAAAAAATTAATTAGTTTTGATCTTCTCGGTTTTCTATGATAAATAATTTTACCTAAGCCCATTTTCAAACTTCTTCCTTTCATTGCCTGACGAATGATTTTTTCCAGTTTTTCTCGATATTCTTCGCTGTCGGCAGTTTCAAATGGGGGAATTAATTCCGGTGACTCTTTTTTTAGGAAGGCAAATAATCTCGCTTTTATCCGCGGACTTAAATTGATATGCTCAAACCAGACCTCTTTCACTCCGACTTGCTGTAGTTTATCTAATAGCTGATTGATTTTTTCCTCGCTGTTGACAAAATAAGGAAGGATCGGACCGATGAAGGCATAAGTATCTATTCCTTCTTTAAATAATTTTTTCAACGCTTCAATCCTTGAAGAAACCGGAGGAGCTTTTACTTCCAAAAATCTTGATACTTTATCGTCAAGTGTCGTAACGGTAAAACCGACCGTTACATCTTTAAGCCTTTTTAAAACATCAATGTCTTTTGTCACTAGTGGTGATTTTGTTTGGATCGAGATATTTCCTTCATAGCCAAAATCAGCTAAAACTTCCAAACACTTTCTGGTCAATTGGTACTTTGCTTCCATGCCAACGTAAGGATCGGTGACCGAACTGAAAAAAATTGAACCGAAGTTTTTATTTTTCAGCCTTTTTTCTAAATTTGTCAGCTCTTTCTTTAAAAGTTCTGGGGCATTGGTTTTAACGTCTAAATAACTTCCCCATTCTTCTGTCGGATGTTTCCACCTGGCAATTTGAGCAGCGTAACAGTACATGCAACCAAAAAGGCAACCGTTATAGGGATTAATTACATAATCTGCTCCCGGTAAACCCGATTTTATAAGAATTGATTTTGCCTGGACAAGATTTAACTTCGGAACCATATTAAAAGCCTTTCATAAATTCGGTAGCACAAATTTTTCAATAACATGAGCGACACCGTCGCTTTCAACGTCTGGCGCTATATAATCTGCTATTTCTTTGATTTCCGCTACCGCATTACCCATGGCCACTTTTAGACCACACTCTAAAAGTAATGCTTTGTCATTATTACCATCTCCAACACCAATTACCTCATCTTTGTTAATGTTTAATATTTCTATTAATTTTCTGACTCCATGAGCTTTCGTCTCCAATTTGTCGGTAATATAGATCGTATTACCGGTTCTATCATGGTTAACCATAAAGGCAATATCTGTACAAAGTGAAAGTTCTTGTTTTAATAATTCCGTTTGGTTTTTTGGCAAGTCGTACCACAAAACCGCAGTAATTTTATCAAGATTAGCGGTAGGAATCTCATCGACGATTTCGGTTCCGTCAACAATGACAGAAAAAGAAGTTTTTGTTCTTTTTAATATTTTAAGAATTTCATTAATTGAAGTTGTGCTTATATATTTTACCCATAAAGTCTTACCGCTGACATCAATTATTTTAGCTCCACCCTCAATGATTTGTGGTGATTTTAATCCCAGTTTTGAACAGATTTTAATAACAGTGTCTTTATCTCGCCCCGTACAAAAACCTATATGAACTTTTCCTACTATTTTATTTATGGCATTAACTAGTCGCGGTGAAGGAATAAATTCACGTGGCGGCATACCTAAATCCGGAGTTAAAGTACCGTCAATATCTGCGAGTAATAATTTATATTTTCTCATTGTTTTTAGTAGCAACATACTTATTTGAAGATTTCTTTTTCTAAGCTTTTTGCTAATTTAAGAAAAAAACTTTCCATTTTTTTTCGCTCAAAAGGAACAAGCATTTTGGGAAAATCTTTTTTCTCTCTTAAAAAATCTTTAACCCGCATGAGTTGAGAAGCTAAATTTACTCTGTCAATATCCCAATCAAATTTAGCTTTGGAATTAATAATCAGATCATTAAAATTATATTTTTCTTTGCTTAAGATAAAATAAATATCAATATAATCACGTAATCTTGGCTTCATAAAAATTGTGTGAATTTTATTTGCAGCAATATCGTAAATGCTGTCAATTCCTAAATTTTTATATTTCGTTCCTATTTCAATGCGAGGAAACGGGTAATAGTTTAAATCAACTTTTAGTTCTTTTCCATCGTTGTAGATTAATTTAAAACTAACTAATCCCAAGGTTTGCGTTCCTTTTAGTTTAATGATGTTTAACTTTGGGCCAATCTTTTTTAAAAATGCTTCAACGACATTTGACTCAATTTCTTGTTTTTCAGAAAATAAATCAATATCTTCTGATAATCTGTGAGAATAATAAAATGCTGCAAGAGCCGTTCCGCCGGTTAAATAATAATTTTTTGCGATATAGGCATTACTTTGTGCCAGTTCCAGAAAGTCAAGTTGGCGGGAAGTGAGTATTGTTTTCCCCATAATAAATATTCTACCGCACGAGCCTTATAGGGGTCAAGGTCGTTTTTGATCTTTGACCAGGCTTTTTTTACTTCTTCTCGATCTAACTTCTCTCCCTCTTCCAAGCCATAGTTGATAAGCTGGGTTATCCGCCAAAGCCGATATTTTTTAGGAAATTTTTTTAGATATTTTTCATCCACCGACCAGTTATACATATAAATATTATAACATTAATAGACCAAGGAACAAACATTAGGAGTAACTTCTATTGATATTTTTCCCAATGAATCAACTCCGTGATTGGTTTTCTTATGGTGCGGTATTTTGGTGGTTCTTTTTCATAGCCTAAAGTTATCAGACAAACCGGCACAACGTTTTTTGGCAACCGGAATTTTTCAATAATTCCTTGAAAATCCATCACCCCTAGCCAGCAGGTGGCCAACCCTTTTTCAATCGCCGCCAACATTAAGTTTTCAATGCTTGCGGCCACGTCCTGTATCATCCATTTATATTTCATCTCTTTTAATTCGTCTTCGAATTCTTTGGTGGCTTTAAATTTATCCGGCGCGATCCCTTGGACCGTCATCTCCCAGTTTTCCAATAATTTTAAATAGTCGGCCACGGTTTCATGACTGAGTTTTGTCGTAGCCAGGATGACTACGGGCGCTTGTTCAAGATGGGGTTGATTATTCATCTTTGCGAGATATTTTTTATTTTCTTTATTGGTAATGATGATAAACTCGCGGTTTTGTTGGTTGGCGGCAGAGGGAGCTTGGTTAGCCAACTCTAATAAATCCAATAATAATTTTTCCGGTACTTTCTTATCGGAATAACTCCGACAGGAATATCTATTTTTTATTGCCTCGCTAACTTTCATTTTTATTTCTTTATCCCTATATATACAAAACGACTGGTTAGGGCTAATGGTTTATAAACCTGTTTTTTAATTGTTTTAAATCCTAATTTTTCAAGGTAGTTAAAGAATTCATGGCGCTTATACATAGAGTCGTAAGGATGGTCAGTAAAGGTTTTAATCAATCTGCCAATAGGTGTAGAAAATGTCTCAAAAGATCCATCTTCTATAAAAAACTGCCCGCCTTTTTTTAATACTCTGTATATTTCGTCAAGTGCTTTCTTCCAATTGACAACATGATGAAGGACAACAAATATAAATACTCCATCCAGCGATCTATCCTTAAAATCAAGTTTTGTTACATTGCCCACCTCAAAGGAAACATTTGGTAATTTATTTTTCTTGGTAAGAGCAATCATCTTTTCATCAAGATCAATACCATAGATTTCTTTTGGTTTAAAGTATTTGTTAATGAGCCTTGCTCCATACCCGCTTCCGCACCCTATCTCAAGCACTTTGCCATCTTTAACATAATTGGGAACGTCAAGAAAACTTTTTATCTCAATCTTGTTTTGGACAAATTTTCTTATTGGGCTATTGACAGTTATAAATTCAAAAAAATTTAGTTTCATGTTTATTTTTTATTAAATAACTTCCCCTAATTCTCCCGCCTCTTCAACTAAATGAATAAATTGAATATATGTAGACCAATTGAAATTGAACCGTTTAACTAATTCCGCGACCTCTTTTTGATACTGTGCTAAAGTTTTAATATTCATTTTTCTTTGCTTACCAATTTAATTTGAGTAAAGTCGTCAAAACCGAACTGTCCATGAATTCTACCCATGCCAGATTTTTTATATCCGCCAAAAGGATTGCGAGGATCCCAGTAACCAACCTTATTCTGAGCAATGCTGCCGGCTTTTAGTTGTGAAGCGACTCTGTCAAAAAGTTTTTTATCGTTAGTAAACACATGGGCGCTTAATCCATATTCCGTGTCATTAGCAAGACTTATTGCTTCCCGTTCTGTTGTAAACGGAACTATAGGGAGGACTGGTCCAAAAACTTCTTCTTTCCAGACTCTCATGCTCGGCAAAATATTGGTAAGAACCGTCGGCAGATAATAAGCTCCATGAAGATTTTTTGGCTTATGGCCACCGATCTTTATTTTTGCCCCTTTTTTTAAGGCGTCTCGCATTTGTTCTTCAAGAAGATCGAACTGTTTTTTGGCAACCAGAGGCCCGATGTCTGTATCCTCATCTAAGACGTCGCCTATTTTTTTACCAGAGATCACTTGACAAAGCTTTTCAACCACTTCATTTAATTTGCTTTTATGAATAATAAGCCTTTTTACGGCGTCACAGGCCTGTCCGGCATTTTTAAAGCGGCGATCGTATATGTAATCAATAATAGAAGTTATATTTACATCTGCAAAAATAATACCAGGTGAAGAACCGCCAAGCTCGGTGACAATCGGTATAAATTTTTCGGCGGCGACTTTTGAAAGATACTGTCCAACTTGTGTGCTCCCGGTAAACGAGATCATGTTAATATCTTGATGAACGAGAATGTCGCCCGTTGCCCCATCACCATATATGACATTGAAAACACCTTCAGGAATATCTGACTGTTTCATTATTTCAGAAAGAAGTTTGGCAAAGAGGGGATTTTCTTCGGAATTTTTATAGACGATAGTATTGCCGGCAATAAGTGCCTGACCACACTGCCAAGCAACATTCATAAATGGATAATTCCAGGGACAGATACTGGCGACGACACCCCATGGCTCTCGACATACACGATGTGTTTCTTTATCTGTTTTAAATACCATCTGTGGGGCGAGATCTTTTTCAGCCATCGCCACATATGCCTTAAGGTACTGAATACCACCGGAGACATTTGCCCGGGCACTGACGATCGGACGCCCGGTCTCTTTGGCAATCAGTCGGGCGATTTCCTCAAAGCGGTTTTTTGAGATTTTTATAAAAGAGTCAAGCAGCGTACAACGCTCTTTGATGGATAATCGAACCCATGTTCTATAGCCTTTTTTGGCTTTTAAAACAGCATTTTTAATCTCTTTTTCTGTGGAAGTTTGGACTTCTCCGATTACTTCAAAATTTCTTGAAGGACTGGTAGAAACAAGTTTCATAAAGTAAATTATATCATTCTATTTTTATATCATATATTGATCTAAATAGGCCTCCTGTCGTGGTAAAAGTAAGAGTAAGCTTGTAATAAAACATTCTTAAACTATATATAAAAATATAAAAAAAGGTTTCCACCTCGCCTCCGTGTTCATGGTAATTTAATAACAATTTTTTCTCACCGTACGCTCTTATTTTATCAAAAAATCCTGCTAAAATTAAATCTTAATGAAAAAAAAATTATTTTGGATCGCAGTAAGTTTTTTATTTTTAATTAGTTTTGCCGTCTTTACCTTTTTGGTCAAAGAAGATGTTTTCAACAAAATCGACTTTGATATCACTGTCCGTCTTCAAGATAATTTGCCCGTAAAATATGATTCCTTTTTGTCGAGCTTCAGCCTGATTGGTAGCTTTGAAATTCTCGCCGGGTTGATTTTCTTGATAGCTCTTTTGAGAAGAAAAATTATTTCTTTTCTTAATCTTATTCCTTTTATTGGCGCCCATGTCGTCGAGTTAATCGGTAAGGCTTTTGTCCACCATCCCGGACCGCCTTTCATGTTTTTCCGTTACAACCTTGATTTTCTTTTCCCGTCAAGTTATGTTCAAACAGGTTCTTCATATCCTTCAGGGCATAGTTTGAGAACGGTATTTGTCTCGATTATATTTTTTTACTTAATTATGAAGTCCAAATCAAAAATGCCGTTCAAGGTATTTTTAATCGGTTTATTAGTTTTATTTAATGGAGTAATGCTCGTGTCCCGCGTCAGTTTAGGAGAACATTGGACTTCGGACGTAGTTGGCGGCGTCCTGCTCGGCGCCTCTGCCGCCTTCTTTTCTTTTTTGTTTTTGTAATCGATTTCCTTTCACTAGATCCTCCGGTCGCTTCACTCTTCGCTCAGGATGAATATCTGTTGCCTTTACAACTTTAAGTTAGCCTGTCGATACGATTATGTAAAAAAAGAAGATAGTTTCAAGTTTTGATACAGATCCGTGGAAGCGTTTTATTACAAAATTAAATTTTTTCTGGAATTTGTGCCTTTCCCGCCTCTAATTTAGGCGCAGATGATGGATGGTTATCCTGTCCACCATAGGCCAAGTATCGTAGGCCCTCGCCTTTTTCATAATCAACATGGTGTTGTCTAAATAAACTTTGGAGTTCTGGTTTTTGAGGATCCTCCAGTATAACCCATCTTCAAGGAATACCTTTCTCTTCCCAGGCGCTTATTTGTTCTTCTGTGGCTTGCGTCACCTGTGCTGCCAGTTGTGGACCCAATGAGTCAACAGTGGTTCTTGTTACGACCGGGATATATTCTCTTTCTGTTCCTGGTTTAGCATGAGGCGGTAATGGTAATACTATAAAAGCAAAATAATCGGGCAGACATAACTCTTCGCCCGGTTTAAGAATTAAAGCACTGGCAACAACTCTAGACATTTCTAAGCCAAGACTCGTACAAGTTGTAAAAGCACTTCTCCCTGTATATGGCGGAGGAATTGTTATAAAAAAATCGTCTGAGGCGGATTTTTTTATAGGAGGAAACTTTAATGAATCTGGTTCAGTGTCATTCATATTTTTAATATTAACAAGTTAATTTATTCTTTTACCATTATAAAAAATCCAGGCCTCTCCGTCTCTAAAAGTAATGTCGAAGTCAATTTTTTTCCCATTCTTAATAACCGTAATGGATTTTATAGCCGTATCTGTGGTGGGTGCGATTGTTTTTCCTTTAACTTTTTCCGAATATTTTCCAGCTATTCCTAAAGCCGCAGAACAGGAACCAAGAACGTGTACCGCATCTGGGTCAAATATTTCGCTCAAACCATCAAGCAATCCTGATTCGATATCTTCTATGGTAAGCATCCCTTCAGGGCCTTCTGAAAATTGCATATCTTTAATAGATCCGTGGACATTAACGATTTCGAAAGCGATGGGAGGTGAATACAGCGCCCTTATTTTTTCATATTGACTCCTTAAATATTTATCATCCGTCTCAGTTACTCTAATAATATAATCTTCTCCAATGTCATCAAATAACTTATCATATAAATCAACGTCCACATAGTAACCACCACTATAGTCTGCGATCGATGATAAGATTATTCCAAATTGCCCCTGGTCTCCAAAAGTATCAAACTGCCGAAGAAGTAATTTTGTTGGATATCTACCAAAACATCTTATCCCAAATTTCTCTAATAAAAATTTGGTGACACCAGATTTTCTACCTTCCAAGTCCATAATTGTTTCTAAATTTTTTTTGACAACTGCAGGCAATGAAACAATATTGTTTTTATCAATCGGTCTTTTTCCCGTATATATTGGGGCGCTTTTTCTCCAGGCACTAATAACATCTTTAATTTGGTCGTTCGATAGTCCACTTTTCCCTAAAATTATTGACGTTAACATTTCTCCTGCTCTATCATATCGATATTCAAAAAGAGCCTCAACAATTTCAGACAGTGGTTTATGCTTAACGCCATCTCCCATTGCGTCAGAAACAAGATCTTTTGAAAATTGTTCAAGACTTGTTCCTTCTTTAGATCGGGCAAAAAGGGAGTGATTAATAAAACCTGCCATTTTATGTATAAATTGACTGTTGTTTTTACTTTGTAACACTTTCCATAAAATATCTCTGTATTTTGCCATAAACCTAACGACCTGATCAGAATGTAAGGCGCTAATTGAAGCGACGGCTGTAAATATTGACTCAAGGGATGAATTATCTCCGTGCGCGTTTGCTATTGTTAAATTTTGTTCTAAAACATTAATATTGTCGGATAAAATTTGTAGTGCTCTTTCAAGTGCAAGGCTTTGATATTCAAGAACAACGCCTTTCCTGTGTGTCATATTTATTTCGCCGATTAAATCATTCAAATCAGATAGAGTTCTGAAAAAAGTAACTCTATCTTGTAGGCCTTCATTTATTTGAAGTCTTGCGGCAAAAAATACATCGGTGTCCCTCATGATCGCTTCCCTATATTGACTACCGCCTTGTGTATGATGACGACTAATATTAAGGCTTAAGGCTGAAATTGCTCGATTTGGGTCTGGTCGAGGGGCAGGGTTAGTCCACACAACCTCATTTTTTATAACTTGATCAACCATGGTAGTAAAAAATATACCTTATCTTTTTAATAATATTTAAACTAACTTAATTTTAAAGCATTACAGCAGAAGGGGAGAGTATTATTTATTACTAAGCTTTAAAAATAATTTTTGTCACCATCTCGGTCGAGAATCGTTCTATTTGTAATTAATATTAAAAATTAATGTTCATTGGGACTTGTTTTGTTTTTTTGAAGCCACATTTTGAATAGAATCCAACGATTTCTTCTTCACAATTTATAGGAACATAAATCGCTCCAAGTTTACGGAGTCTTTTAATTGTTTCTTCTACAAGTTTTTTAGCAACACCCTTTTTTCTTTTATTTTTATCTGTTACCACCTTTTGTAAATAACCTCTTCGGACGTCAAAAGATCCTAAAACCGTTCCTACGATCTTTCCTTTATCTTCCATCAAGACACTTAGACTGGGATTTTTACTTAGAAAAAGTTTAGATCTTTCAAAATTATCCATTTCATTTACGAAATAATGCTTTTTCCAAAAAGAAATGAGATTATCATAATCGCTGATTACTATTGTTTTGATGTTCATATGATTAACTATCACCTACCCATCAGTCTAGTTTCATGACCATCGTCACGTTAAAATTCCCGAAGCCCTGTCGTTGGTAAAATTTCAGAGTACGGGTATTTTGCGTTAATGCTGATACACTCATGCGCTTGGCGCCTCGTTTTATGGCTAGTTTTTTTGCCTTTTGAAACAATGTTGTCCCAATGCCTTTTCCCCGATACTTAGGAGACACACTCAAATTGACTACATCTGCGATTGGGTTAAATGCACGCCAAGAAAACTTTTCTAATGTTATTAGGATATAACCTACTAGTTTATTCCCATCCTGTGCTAGTAGAACAAATGATTTTCTGCTTTTTATCCGTTTTGTGAAAAATTCTTGTCCTTCTTTCGCATGAGACCAACTCATATTGAATTCATCAGTAAATTGCCGCTCATAGTCAAAAAGTAATTGACTTAATTCACAAACAGCAGCTAAATCATTGATGGATGCTCGTCGAATAATAATATCCATATCGGTCAAATCATAAATCCTTCTTACAGAATTTACAAAAACATTTCTCCAAGATACTTACATAATACCACAGAAGACAATTTAAGACATATACGGGTTGTTGGAATTGGCTAAATAATTTTGCTCAGCGCGGCGGGATTAACACCTCCGGAGTGAAATGGATTGATGTAATCAACGACTTTCTAGAACGGGCGTTTGGATAGAAGACCCATTGGCAATAATATAAATCTATTTTTCTATAATTTCTTTAAGCTTATTAAGCATGTCTAAGGTAAAAGGCGCTTCAATATTGCCATTATCAACCCACTCATAATATTCAAGTTCCGAAACACCATTATCAAGATTTCTATGAGTATAGCGGACATGATAATTTCCTCTGGTGGTTTTAAGTTCAAAAAGCCTGTTTTCTTTTAAAGCCGTAACAACATATTCTGTCAATTGACCCTGTCTGTTTTTATTTCTATAAATTGTTCCAATCTTGATTGGCCACTCGTTGGTTTCTTCTTCGACGATGGAATTAATCCAAAGGGGTGTGTTTTTGGGATTAATGTAAAATGCATAAACATCACGGGCGGGTTTATTTATTTGAATTGTTATTTTGTTGTCTTTCATAAAGATTACTAAAATTTAAGCGTTGACCGCACTTGAGCAATGCCCAAAGCATCAATTGTGGTGGCGGTAACCCTTCTTTGTTTATTGTCGAGAACCATCTTAATTTCAGCCACTCCACCCGTGCTTATTCCTGGACTATATACGCTTAAATCTAATGGAGTAATCAATGTAAGACCATTGCGTTCGCTTTGTGAAAAGCGATTATTTTGGAGTATCTCCCTAATGTCTTGTGGTATTCCTCCAGTAACCATACTTGTTATTTTATCAGGAAGCTGGCTATTAATATAACCATATTGCTAAAAAACTCCGGACACTCACCGTCTTGGAACAAATCAGGATAGATGCTTGTTATTACGTTAATAGTGTGTTAACATGCGGATGTATGAGAGACTTTAATCGAGACAGATCAGGATCAAGAAGAGCCTTTGGTCGAAGGGATTTTGGAAGACGAAGTTTTGACGGCCATGGCGGGCGAAGAGAAATGCATAAAGCCGTTTGCAGCAACTGTGGCAAGAATTGCGAAGTTCCTTTTGAGCCAACCGGCAGCAAACCCGTTTATTGCAGCGAATGTTTTAAAAACAACGGTGGCGGAGCCAATTTAAGAAGGTTTCAAGACAAAAGCCCAAGAAGGCCCGATTTTGAAGGAAGAAACGAGCAGTTTGAAGTAATTAACCGCAAATTGGACAAAATATTGGCGATGCTTACGGTCGCCGCCCCCGTAAAAGAAGAAAAGGAAACAAAGGTAAAACCCAAGGAAATAACAATTATTGCTCAAAAGAAAACAAAAACCCCCAAAAAGAAAACTCCGGCTACAAAAGAATAATTTAAAATAGTTTTGCTCAGCGCGGCGGGATTAACACCTCCGGAGTGAAATGGTATGCATTTATATACTTTTTTACCCATGAACCAGCCCCGACGTAACGTCGGGACGGTTCAGGGTTTCGCACTCCGAAACCCTGTTGGTGCTGAAGCCCCGAGCGCCACAGTGGGATACCCCACGTAGTGTCCCATAAGCTCGGGGAGTGCTTCACTTATAGGCAGACCTTATCAGAGTTTTCAAGAAGAGACACCCTTTTCTTCTAATTGGGAAACTATAATTAGTAAAACCTGAGGATTTTTATTATTTATACAATCTCTCATTGCTGGAAGAGTTTTTTATATATATTGATCAACCGATAACAAACTGCTATTATCAATTAATATGATTCTTGATCGCAAAAAAAAATATCTTCAAATTGCCCTGAATTCGAATTTGGACGATGCCCTTATGATTATCCAATCTCTTCCTCGAAGCGACAGAATTATTATTGAAGCTGGTACACCACTTATTAAGCAATACGGAGCCGATGTAATAAGACAGTTAATCTATTTTTGGTCACGTGGTGATTTAATCGGTAACCCATATATTGTAGCTGATTTAAAAACTATGGATCGTGCAGAAACCGAAGTCCAGATGGTTAAAAGAGCCGGAGCCTCAGCAGCTGTTTGTTTGGGACAAGCATCATTAGAAACAATCAATAGTTTTGTTGATTGTTGTCTAAAAGAAGGAATAGATAGCATGTTGGATATGATGAATATTGAGTATCCAGTAAAAATTTTGCGTAAACTAAAAAAACAGCCTGATGTAATTATTTTACATCGAGGAGTGGACGAAGAAAAATTTAATAAAAACAAGCCCATTCCTTACGTACAAATTAATAAAGTATTAAGCAGTTATAATGTTATGTTATCAATAGCCGGTGGTGATTCTATTCGTGAAGTTCAGCGGGCGATATTTAATGGGGTAAACATTGTGGTTGTCTGGAAAGAATTTTATAAATCATCAAGCAACACTGGCAAGTTAGCAGTAGATTTTTTAAAAGAGATTAAATAAATTAGACCTTACCTGCTAGTTTTTTAAAACCTTCCAGCACCTCAATTGGAAGAGCAAAAACAACGGTGTTTGAGGGATTAGCTGTAGTCGCTTCAATTGTCTGGAGAGTCCTTATTGAGATAGCGCCACTTTGAGAAAGCATCGTCATAGCTTTATTTAAGTTGTCTGCAGCAGATAGTTCTCCCTTGGAACGGATGATAGTTGCTCTTCTTTCTCGTTCAGCTTCAGCCTGCTTTGCCATGACTCTTTTCATATCGGCAGGAATTTCGATATCTTGAATTTTAATGGCGGTGACGTCTATACCCCAAGTGGTAGTTTCCTGGTCAACAATCGTTTTAATCTCATTAGCTAATTTTTGTCTTTCACCAAGCAAAGTATCAAGCTCTACACCGCCAATAACGTCACGAAGGGCCGTCTGGGCATATTGGGTAATTGCATAGTTGTAATCCTGGATTTTTAAAACAGCGTCTTCCGGTTTAACTACCTGAAAATATACAACTGCATTAATACCAACAGGAACATTATCTTTAGTGATGACTTCCTGAGAGGGAATGTCCGAAGTGGTAATCCGTATATCGGTTCGAATAACCCGCTGAAAAATGGGAATAAGAATGTTCAATCCGGGCTGAAGAGTATGAGAATATTTTCCAAGAGTTAAAACAATTCCTCTTTCATACTGGTCAATAATGACTAAAATCTTAGGAATAAATACTACCGCTAAAACTAAAAAAACAATGGTAGCAGTAATGGAAAAACTAAACATATTAATTTAATTTCATTCTAACGATACAAAAAGTTTTCGTCAAGTGCACGTTCTCTTATTAAATGAAAAGAGACCTAAGATGGTATTTCTTAGATTATTAATTGTTTGACTTATCCTCTCGCAATCGTTGTTGTAGGGTTTTCACCCCATAATTTTTTAACATCAATTACTTTTTTATATATTTACTTTATACTAAAGTTGATCAAAGACTTGCGCAAACTTATTGTTTCGGTTGTTGGTTGTGAACTGGTGGGAATTATCAGCGCTCCTTTTACTATTTCCGCAATTCCTACCCGGTATGCTACTCTCAACAAACCGTTTTTTGCCCCACCTAATTGGATCTTTGGCCCCGCTTGGACGCTTTTATATTTTTTGATGGGTATTTCTTTCTTCTTTATTTGGAGACAGGACTGGAAAAAGAAAAAAATTAAAACTGCTGGAATATTTTTCCTAACGCAACTTGGTCTAAACTTCTTATGGTCGCCAGTCTTTTTTGGATTGAGATCTCCTCTGCTTGGACTAATCAATATTGTGGTAATGTGGATTTTAATCGTCATCACTATGCGTAAGTTTTATTTACTTTCAAAGTTAGCATTTTATTTGTTGGTACCATATCTGTTATGGGTGAGTTTCGCAACCGTTCTAAATGCGGCGATTATTTTATTAAATTGAAAGTATTTAAAAAACGTATAGTTATATTCTCCGGGCCAGTGCTCCACCACCTGAACCAAGTTCGGACTTTTTATACTCTAATTTAGAACATTAAATTACTTTTTGGGAAGTTTTTCAAAGTTAAGATATTCCATATAAAGGAGGACTTTTAGTTTTGAAGATTTTGGCCAAAGATTATATGTAGCTTTTGGTGGCTGGCGTCTTTCGCTATCTGTAGTTTTAGCGAAAGATGACTCGACAAGCGTAGCTTTAATATAACCAAGTATTTATCGCATATTATCAAGGTATTTGAAGATTTTAGGCTAATAGCACAAATTCGGGAGGAAATAGAGAAAATTAGTCCGCTTACTTTCCAACAACAAAACCAATAATAATACCGCCAACTATCCCTACTCCTAAAATTGGAGCATAAGTTTTTGTGATAATTGCATCGGGCAAACTTAAAAGTAAACCAATAAGTAATCCTTTTAACCAAGGAGAAACAGGAATATTAGTGTTAGCAATCAAAAAGCCGATTGCAAAACGATTGACAAAAGAGCCAATCATAGCTGTTGACTTATCATTAATGGAAAGTGGAATCATTAATAAAACATCAATGACTCCAAATATTAAACCTGCAATTGCTCCTGTTAGTAATTTATCCATATTCTCAGTATATCAAGTTGGTATATTAAGTGCCACTTGGCTCCGTAATCCTAGTATTAATCTGACTGACAGTTTGTCCAGTATTATCAAGGCATTTCAAAATCCAATCTGGGCTGAACAGGCGAGAGAAAGATTAAAGCAAATAAAAACATTAACTTTATGTGCAAATGTAGCTTAGTTTTCACTGTTTAGATTTTTTCAAAAGAGGGAGAACGAATTTTGAGACAGCAAAAACAACTAAAGATGCAACGAAGTAGACTAATAGTAAAAATATAAACATTATTAAAAGTATTTCTGGTTGTTTTAGTTCCCGCAAATTATCTATCATCACAATTATTGGTCTATAGTAAGTAATGTATTGCCCGTTATTATATTGCTCCCTTAATATGGGTAAACATAAAATGACGATCGTTAGTAAAACATTAAGCAGTTGTGGCTTTAAGAAGTTGAGGCTCTTGTCTCTTTTCATTATCTTTATAATAACACATCAATACTAATCGGCTCCCTAGACCCAAGATTAATATAAACAAGCTTATGGACGAATTTAGCCTCATTTCTAAGCAGGAAAGTTTTGAGGGATTATTTTTTTTGTAATGTAGATACTAAATTATCAAGAATAATGTTACGGTCAGTTCTTATTCCTTTTGTCCAGTTTTCAGTATTATAATCACTATCCGAAAAAACATCATATGTCCCAAAAACGACAAAAATATTTTGTCCCGTTAATGATTTATAAGGATAAATATATAATTGGTTATAGCCTCCACAACAAGCAACCCCGACTGAGAATATATTATAGTTATTAATAACTATTTCTTTTCCTGTTTCCATGCTCTCATCCCACTTTTGTCCTTGATAAGAAACATTTTCGGCCAACCATTGCTTTGGCGTCAATGAAGTTAAAACAGTTCCAATAAAGAAATTAGGAAATCTTTGTATAATGGGATTTGTTGAAGACAAAGGGATATCTTTTCCATAAAATAAAACATGTCCAATAACATTGTTTGATTCTCTTTCTCTCTCCTGCAAAACATAAGTTGCTGGTATTTTTATTTGTAAATCAGTATCAGAAATTGATATATAATTTCCTGACAATAAATTTTTATTAAGGTCTTTTAAAATCTTTTCTTTTGTATCGTATTGAGTTATAATTTCGTCTTCAATCGCTGTAGATGGAACCGGAGAAATAATAAAATCAGACGGTGTTAGTGTTACTAATGAATTTCTATTTTCTGATAAATTATTTGTGAATTTTTGATAATCAATCCCCAATTTGAATCCCAAAATAGGTAAAGAAACAAATAAAATCATTGCCAAAATTTTAGAAAAAGTTGTCACTGTGGTTAAATATTTTGGAAACCTCATAATTTTATGATAGCAGAAAATGTAGTTATATTAATCAAACTTTTGCTCCCTAGACCCAAGATTAATCCTTCGACTAGCTCAGGACGAATATTAAACAAGCTTATGGGCGAATTTAGCCTCATTTTGAAACAGGTAAGTTTTGAGGGATTGTTCCAAACAAAAAGTCGGAGTTTAATTATAGACTTTTAAAAACTTTTGCCAAGCTTTCTCCCAATACATGTATTTTGAATTCCAAAAAATAGCCGAAAGGAGTTGTTTTGACTCTAAAATTTCGTTCGTCAAGTGATTTTTTAATCTCATTAATCATTTCTTGAGCAAATTCAGGAGCAGATTTACTTTCCGATAGATGACCAAAAGAATGAAGAACGATTTCCTCTACATTCACTTTTTTAGCTAACCATTTGATATTTTCAAATGCTTTTTTCTTTACTTTATCTTTTCTTTCTTCATCTTCTTTTTCTGCTTGGATAAAAACAACAAGACTTTTACCTATTTTTTCTTCCTTCTCAACTTTTTCTACATTATCAAGAGTTTTACTGAAAGTCTTATACCAAAATTCATTAACATGAAACATTAATAATTTCATAAGATATTGCTTTTCATTTTATCAGAGTTACTTTTGTTATTCTATTGAATAATAAATTAATTATTAGTTATATTAAGACAAAACTGGGGTACTAAATTTGAAGCTGGCCCATCAGAATGAATTACTTATATATTTCATGAGTCCCAACAGAATGGAACCAAACTTCTCTTTTATTGTTAAATTCAAAAATAATTCTGTATTGATAATTGATGGAAAAAGACCAATATGTTTTTAATCGACCGGTGAGTTGATGTGATTTTAAGGCTGGATTATGGGGATTTTCACGAAACAATTTTTCTTTCTTTTCTGCAAGTTTTTTCACTACGAGAGGAAGGCGTTTATATTCTTTTTCAAATTTAGAGGAGTAGTAAATAATCACAATACTTTCATTATCTCAAATCGGTAAGAGATTTTAGAAGTTTCCCTTTTCCCTGTTGTATCTCTTTTCTACTCTGGTCAAGCTCATGCCCCAGCTTCCCTTCCATCCATTGCCTTAAAAGATAGCGAAAAAATTCACTTTTACTTGCATAGTTCCCCCTTTTTACTTCTTTTTCCACAACGGTAGTAAGGGGAAGGGGAAGTGAAATTGTCATGATGTTTCTCATAGGTGTGTTACAAAGTAATAATTTGTAATGTAATTGTATTACACGAAAATTCGTCTGTCAATGGTAAATTGAGGGTAAGAAGTTATATTAGACAGACTTGTGTTCGAGAAGCGTAGCTTTAAATATAACCAAGTATTTATCGCGTATTATCAAGGTGTTCGAGGATTTTAGGTTAGTGCAGCAGATAAGGGAAGAGATTGAGAAAGTGAAGCCTTGTTTATTAACAGCTTCTTAAAATATAAAGTTAAATATATAACCTATTATCATAATCCCGATAATGGTAATGCCAAAAAATAAAGCTAAAAGCTGCCACTTCATCACTTTTTTCAAGATCATCGCCTCAGGAATAGAAACAGTAACAATGGCGGTCATAAAAGATAAGGCAGTTCCCAAAGGCACACCTTTGCCGACCATCGCCTCCATAACAGGAATAACGCTGACTGAGTTAGCATAAAGCGGTGCACCAAGAATGGTGGCTAAAGGAATAGTCCACCAGGCTTTGATTGATAAATATTTCTCAACTATACTGGCTGGGACAAACCCATGAATGAGAGCACCGATGCCAACTCCCAAAATAACATAAGGAAAAACAGCTTTTGTGATATTCATTCCATCTTTCCAGAAATAGACAATAAGTTGTTTAAAAGGTAAAGATAATCCTCCATGTTCCTCTTCAACCTGTTTGCGTGATTTAAACTTTAATAGCTCTGGTTTAACATATCTTTCTACATGAAGTTTTTGAATAAGTATTCCGCCAAGTATGGCGATAGTGATTCCAACCAAGTTGTAAAGTAGGGTTACTTTCAGCCCAAACATGGCAGGAAATAAATATAAAGAAGACTCATTGACTAATGGCGAGCTAATCAGAAAAGCAAACGTAATCCCTAAAGGAATTCCCGCTCCAACAAAACCAATAAAAAGAGGAATCGATGAGCAAGAACAAAAAGGAGTGATAATACCTAATAAAGCCGCAAGAACATAGTCTAATCCAAACCAACGTCTTTTTAACAACATATCCCTCACCTTTTCCATGGGAAAAAAGTAGCGGGTTATTGCCATGACATAGTTGATAATAACCAATAATAATCCAATCTTAATAACATCATAGATAAAAAAATCTATTGTATCTCCCAAGTAAGAATGAGGAACGATATGCAACCATTGATAGACAATAAGATCGGCAAATAGTTGAATTTGTTTGAATATATCCATAATCTTTAATTACCTTTAATCAAACTTTTTATCTTTTTAATATCAGAAGTATTTCCAGTCATTACAGGCTTGCCATCAACAGCCAGCACTGGCGACTGCATCACTCCCATCTCAACAATTTTGGAAATATCGGTAATATATTCAACCTTTTCTTTCATTCCCATCTCAGAAACTGCCTTTTGGGTAATTTCATATAACTTCTTACAAGTCGGGCAACCAGATCCCAATACTTGGATTTTCATATTTTGAATAATAAATTGATAATATGTTTCCCTTGTTTGGTAAGAGAGTAATAAACATAGAGACCTTTTTTATGGCTTTCAACAATTCCCGCTTCTTTTAAATCTTTTAAGTGGTGAGAAATCAGACTTTGAGACATATCAACATGTTCCATCAATTCACAGACACAATGCTCTTTTTCTTTCAAGATACAAAGAAGTTTTAAACGAGACTCTTCTGTCACTAGTTTAAGAAGGGTTGATAAAGATGTAATCCTTTTTGATTCCTTACTTGATTTTGAACAACAACTATATGAACTCATATTCATATATAATACAGAACTACATCATGTTTGTCAAATACTTCATTGAAGAGATTAGATTCGTGCAACAAATAGGAGAAGAGATTGAGAAGGTAAAACCATCTCTCTTGTTGAGTTTAGACTGAAATGATTTTACTAACAAAAACTTCCTCTACTTTTGTTTGTTTAGCAATCGCATGTTTAGCGTTAAAATCAGTACAATGACAAGGGTAATAAACACTTTTTACTTCTTGTTTTAAAAAACCAGCGGTTTTATTGAGTCTATTGTTATCTGTTTTCATCAAATGAAAACCTCCAATAACAGAATAAACTTTTTTTGTTTTGAATATTTCTTTAGCTTGGTTAATAATATTGCAGACCCCAGAATGAGAGCAACCAGTAATAACAAATACCCCTTTTTTAGTTTTTACTGCGATGCCTGTATCGTCTACTAATTTATCAGGTTGTTTTTTTCCATCTATTTCAGTTAAACCTATCGTTGGATTTTGTTCAAAATCCAATTGTCTTTTAATCTCTCCTAAAAAAACAACATTAGGAGTTATGAAATATGGTTTATTGGTTCGAATGTAAGTGAAAAGTTTATCTGCTTTATCTTTTAAAACTGGTGAACCAATATATTCTTTGTCATAAAACTTTTTATAAAGAGTATAAGGATGAGTTATTAATGTAATTTTCTTAGAAGGATAGGGAAAATATTTAAGTCCAACTGTATGATCGTTATGACCATGACTTAATATAATAAAATCTGTCTTAGATAAATCGATCCCAAGTTTTTTAGCATTTTCTAAATAAAGGTTCGAGTAACCAGTATCAAAAAGTATATTCTTTCCATCAACCTCAATCCATAAACATAATCCAGACTCACCATAGAAAAGTGCATCAGGAATTGTGTTGTTGTCAACTAAAATAGTTATTTTCATAATTTAATAAAAAAAATAATAGCTTTTATTTTACTAAAAAATATTCTTATTCATGTCCGATAAACTTGACCAAGTACATAATGGCAATACCCAAAAGAAAAATACTAAAGGAAAGCATAGATTTTTTAAGGCTGGTTTCTTTTCTAATCTCAGGCATTAAATCTGAAGCAGAAATATAGATAAATCCTCCTGCGGTAAAAGGAAGTAAGTATGAGATGATATTTTCTATTTGAAAAGAAAGGAAATATCCAAAGATACCGCCAAATACTGCAGTCAATGCTACTAAAAAATTAGCAAAGAGTGCTTTTTGTCGACTAAATCCCGAATATAGAAGAACACCAAAATCTCCAACTTCTTGTGGTATTTCGTGTAGAGCGATAGCAAAACTTGTTATGATCCCTAGTTTTATATCAATCAAAAAAGTCGCTGCAATCACCAATCCATCAATAAAGTTATGGACCGCATCACCGAAAAGATTTATATATCCAAACGTATGGACATCGCAGTTTTTTTTATGACAATGCCGCCAATGAAGTAGTTTTTCTATTAAAAAAAATAGGACAAAGGAAAATAAAACGATTGGATACAGGTTTTTATTATTAAGTTTTTCAGACGCTTCAGGCAAAAGATGAAGGAAAGCTCCACCCATTAAGGCACCGGCTGAGAGTGAAATAAACAGTAGGAGGAATTTTGATAATATTTTTTCTTTGATGGAAATAGTAAAAACACCTATTAAAGAAGCAAGGCTGATCAGAAAGGTAGAGGCAATAATATATATAAGTTTATCC
>PEUF01000015.1 GCA_002780795.1 Candidatus Roizmanbacteria bacterium CG02_land_8_20_14_3_00_36_15
TCTATTCCTATGTAATTCATAGGTTGTCCCTCCTTTAAAGATAATAACTGGTAATAATTACCCTTTATTATCCCACTTTATGGGGACAACTGATTTATCATAGCATCATATTAGAATAATTATTTTAATATCAAGGGTATAAAACACACCTCCGAGGTATACTTTTGTTTCCTGATACGGCACGATTTGAAGCCGGTTAGCCGTTTGGAAGGTTGGAATTAGAGGGATATTAAGTCAAAGGAGTGGGTCTTTTAGAGTAAGATTCTGCTAACACAGCGGCGCTGGTCAGATCTGGAGTATATAAAAATTGGTTTTCATCGATCTCATCTAAAATTTTCACCTTGATTACCCATATAAAGTAACACAATAGTTGACATTTGTTAGCAAAATAGCAGTTAAGAATACAGTCCACACTTCTACTAATTATTTTTTCTTCCTTAAATGGGGAAGTTGGAAGGTGACAAAATAAAACAGAAGAATAAGCGATATAAAACCTAAGATAAAAATCAGATCAGGAAAGTTAATTTTCATTTTTTAAAATGATTTTTTTTAAGATCAAAATAGACTAATAAGTATATAACTAACGTCATAATCATCCCAAAGCCAAAAACCAGCTTTAGTCTTTCAATATTGTCTAGCATTTTTTTCTTCAAACAGTCTAACGGCAATTTGCAAACAGATATACGATCCCAGTATACCAAAAATAAGGAAATACAATACCGACCCTCTATTATTAGAGATAAAAAAAGACGAAATCACTCCAGCAGTAAACCAAGCAACCGCGATATTGGTAAAAAAATTGACATAAACATCAAGTCGATGCATAAATTTCAAGATAGACGATAAATTTTATTTGTCAATAGACTATATGCTACAAAATTGTTAATTTGGGCTGTTTTAGCAAGATTATTTTTTGATTATAACTTGACATTTGTTAGTAAGTTAAAAGGTTAACGCGTCAACGGGTTGATAGTCTCTTCAGACTAAAAACCCACATGGAGGAACTGGTGGCTTTTTGATATACTATTTCTTGATAAGGCACAATTTAAAACTAAATCATGAAGGGAGAAACACAACAACTTTCTGAACCCGAATATCATGAAAGAATTGGAGGAAGAATAAGATCAGATAGGAGAGAAAATTATCTTGATAGAGTAACCGCTAAAAGAAAACCTCATTTATCTTGAAAATCGGGGATACTCGGAAGAGCGGCTGGCGGAGTAGCGGCCGGTGGTTGGTTTGCCGGAGTTGTTGCCACACTAGTTTCATCTGCTTTTGATTGAAGATTCTCTAGGACAGAATTAAGTTTATCATCGGCTGGTTTATTGGTTGGCGTCTCCACTGGTGGAGTTGCCGTTGGTGTCGGAGAAATGGTTGGCGGAGTGGTCACTGTCGCTGTCGGTTGGGGAGCGGGTGTGACTGGAGGGGTGGTTGGCGCTGGCGTTTTCTGGGGAACGTTAATGGTTGAGTTGACCACCGTTTCTTGAGGTTTAGAGTAGCCCAGCACCTTATCAAAATCATCTTTGGTATAACCCTTGATGATGCTTATCTGACCATCATCCATTTCAAATCTGGTGACCGGCGTGCCGGCGAAGTTGTTAGAAAGAGCGAGCATTTCAGTTAAAAATTCCTTATTGGTTTCCAAATTTTTTTCTTCAAAACTGACATTATGAGCCTGCAGATATTCTTTTTCCGCTTTGGAAAACTGACATTCGGGGACAGTATAAATGGTTACTTTCATAATATTTTGATTATGACGGAAAAAATTTTTTTTGTCAAGAGGAACGCTTTTTTCAGCCTTTTTTCAGCTTCCAGAGTATAATAATATCATGAGAATTCTGGTGGTCGAGGATGAACATCTGATTGCCAACTCCATTAAAAAAGGACTGGGACAGGAACGCTACGCGGTTGATGTTTGCTATACCGGAACGGACGGATATGATTTGGCGGTAACGGAAGACTACGATTTAATTATTCTGGACCTAATGCTTCCCGGTATGGACGGCCTGACGATTTGTCAAAAACTGAGAAAAAAGAATATTCACATACCAATTCTCATGCTGACGGCTAAAGGACAGATTCAGGATAAAGTCCAAGGTCTGGATGCTGGTGCTGACGATTATCTGACAAAGCCTTTTGCTTTTGAAGAGCTTTTAGCCAGAATTAGAGCCTTAACCCGTCGTCCAAAAGACTCACTTGACTCAATTCTCGAAGTCGGTGATTTAAAGCTTGATACAAAATCATTTGAGGCGAAACGGAAAAATAAAATAATTATGCTTTCCAGCAAAGAATTTTCTTTTCTGGAGTATCTGATGCGTAATGCCAATAAAATTCTCACCAAAAACCAAATCATCGCCCACGTTTGGGATTATGATGCCGATATTCTCACCAATACCGTCGAAGTCTATATTAAAAATCTTCGACGAAAAATAGACAAACCTTTTATAAATTCTAAGCCACTAATTCAAACGGTGAGGGGGTTTGGATATAAATTAGGTTAAATCAAATATCAAAAAGCAAAACGACATATTAAAAGGCTCAATAACGAAATTTGTGGCTCCATGGGCGTGCTCGTTCCTGCACACCTCCCAAGTCGCACAAATTTGTTATCTTCGCTTTTTACCCATTTTGATTTGTCATTTTGATATTTAATATTTAATTTTTAATATTTCTTATGTTTAAAAAAACTCGACTGAAGTTGACTGCCTGGTATCTGTTGATTATCATGTTTATCAGTATTTTTTTTAGCTTTTTAATCTACAAAGTATTGACTAACGAGGTAGAAAGGTTTGCTAAGATACAGCGATTTCGAATTGAAAACCGTTTACAAAATCTCAACTTCGTTCCTCCGCGTCCTGTAAACTCGGATCCTGATTTAATCATTGAAGTTAAACGAAGAATCTGTTTAATGCTAGCTGAAGTTAATCTTTTTATCTTTATGGTGGCCGGTGGTCTAGGCTATTTTCTTGCCGGAAGGACTTTAAAACCAATTGCTCAGATGGTCGATTAACAGAATCGATTTATTTCAGACGCTTCACATGAACTTCGAACTCCTCTTACTGCTTTAAAAACGTCAATGGAGGTAAATCTTCGTGATAAAGATTTGACCTTAGAAGAGGCTAAAAAAATTATTAGCAATAACATTAATCAAGTTAATAAACTTCAATCATTGTCAGATAATTTACTGGAACTGGCTCAATATCAAAATAACAACAATCATAAATTTTTTGAAACCGTTTCTCTAAAAAAAATAATTAGTGAAGCGATTGAAAAAATAACTCCATTAGCGGAAAAAAAACAGATTTCTATTAAAAAGAAACTCGTCGAGACACAAATTAAAGTAAATAAAGACTCTTTAAATAATTTATTTACCATTCTTTTGGATAATGCCATCAAATATAGTTTAAATAATGGCCGAATAAATATTTTTTTAAAGAAAGGCGATAAATCCGTCACCGTCTTAGTTGAAGATAATGGTCTAGGGATTGATAAGAAAGATTTACCTCATATTTTTGACCGGTTTTACCGGGCCGATAGGGCGCGGACAAAAGATGGTTATGGACTGGGGCTAGCGATTGCGAAAAAAATTGTTAACAACCATAATGGATCGATAGAGGTTAAAAGTGAAATAAAAAAAGGTTCAACCTTTATCGTTAAGTTACCAGTTTCAGCTTGATTTCAGGTTAAATAAATATTATTTCCTTTTATATGAAAATATTTAAGACTCTTGCTAGTAAACTGGCTGTGTTTAGAAAATGGTTTTGTAAAACATCGATTGTTATCAAGGGTTTGTTGGTCGTCGTCGTTGCCGCTGTGGCGATTCTCATATACTTAACTCTTCGATCGTCAAGTAATAAAAAAGTTAGTTACCAAACTACTAAAGTAGAAAAGGGAATGATTATTTCTTCGGTTTCCGCTTCGGGATCGGTTTTAAGCGTCAACATCATGAGTGCCAATACCAAAGCCACTGGTATTGTTAAAACAGTTTATGTTAAAGATGGTGATATTATCCAAAAAGGAGATAAAATTTTGGATCTCGATCTTGACTTTCAGGGACAGCAAAAGTATGCGGCTGCCTGGGCTTCTTATCAATCGGCTAAAAACAATCTGGAATCGGCGAAAACAAGTTCGTATACTCTTCAGTCTGATATGTTTACCAAATGGAAAACATTTTTCGATTTATCAACAAATTCAACTTATCAAAATTCCGATGGATCGCCAAATTACACGAACCGAGCATTGGCGGAATTTCATGTTTCTGAAGACAATTGGCTGGCATCTGAAGCAAAATATAAACAACAGCAAGCAGTAACTAACCAAGTTCAAACATCTCTTACGAGTAGCTATCTTGAATATACTCAAACCATGCCAACGATTACCGCTCCAACCGATGGAACGATTACCAGTTTAATGTATGCTCCTGGTATGATGATTGGATCTTTGGACACAGGGAGTACTACTTCAAATGTAAAAGTGGCCACCATTAAAACCGAAGGAAATCCGATTGTCTCGGTGAATCTTTCAGAAATAGACGTTTCTCGGGTAAATTCAGATCAACGAGCCACCGTTACTTTAGATAGTATTCCGGACAAAACTTTTACGGGAAAGGTAATAGGAGTTGACAGAATTGGGTCAGTAACAAGTGGCGTCACTCAATATCCATCCATCATTCAACTTGATTCTTCTTCAGGGCAAATTCTTCCTAACATGACGGTGACGGCAAAAATTCTCATCGACAGAAAAGATAATGTTTTATTAGTTCCTTCAAGCGCTGTCCAAATCCAAGACCAACAGAGCTATGTTCAAACACTGGTTGATGGTAAGGCTCGATCGGTGTTGGTTGAAACCGGTCTGACCTCCGATACTCAAACGGAGATAGTTTCCGGACTTAAAGAGGGAGATACGATTATCACTGGTTCGCTGTCTTCTAACAGTCAAACGAGTCAAACAACTTCTTCTCCGTTTAGCA
The DNA here is from genome assembly GCA_002780795.1 of Candidatus Roizmanbacteria bacterium CG02_land_8_20_14_3_00_36_15. GTDB lineage: Bacteria > Patescibacteriota > Microgenomatia > UBA1406 > GWC2-37-13. Next base: position 4,970 of record PEUF01000015.1, read on the forward strand.
GCGGATTTGGCGGCGGTCGAGGCGGAGGCGGTAATGTCATCCGACGAATTGGCGATTAAAAAATGAGCTTATGATTAAAGTTTCCCATCTTTCCAAAATCTATACTAATGCTGATGTTAAAACCGTTGCTTTAGATGATGTGTCTTTTGAAATCACCCAAGGCGAGTTTGTTTCTATTATGGGTCCGTCCGGATCAGGTAAATCTACCTTGATGCACATTCTTGGCGCTCTTGATGTTCCAACGAGCGGGGATTACTTATTGGATGGACAAAGAATCGCTGATTTGGATGACGATCAACTGGCAGATATTAGAAATAAAAAAATTGGTTTTGTTTTTCAAGCATACAATCTGTTACCCAGAACTACCGCTTTAAAAAATATTATGGTGCCCATGATGTATGGAGGTGTAGATAAGAAAGAAAGAATAAAAAGAGCAGAGAAGTATTTAAAAATGGTTGGTTTGGAAAACAGGATTTATCACACTCCCAACCAGTTGTCCGGCGGACAGCAACAACGGGTGGCTATTGCCCGCGCCCTTACAATGAATCCGAATGTTATCTTGGCCGATGAACCGACCGGTAATATTGCCAGTAGTCAGGCGGCAGAGATTATGAGAATTCTTGATGAGCTAAATCAACAAGGTCACACGATCGTTATTATCACCCATGAACAGGAAGTGGCTGCATATACAAAAAGAGTTGTTCATCTGCGGGATGGAAGAATTATTGATAACCATATTAATGGAAAAAGAAGAAGATATTAAAAAATGGTTTTTATATAAAAAGCTCGATAACAGTTTTGAAAAGTGTTCGTATGCGTCTTTTTAATACCTGCCAATGCGAAAAAGTTGGGTAGCGTAACACGCACTCATCGACGCAAGTGGCCGATTAAAAATCCGCACACTTCACACTTTTTATTTTTAATATATATTTTTGATATAAATACTATGGACTACAGCGAGTTAATTTCAGAAAGTTTTGCGACTTTGATTTTAAATAAGGTTCGTACCGGACTGGCGATGTTGGGTGTGATTATCGGCATTGGTAGCGTGATCGCTTTGATGTCTTTGGGACAGTCATCGCAAAAATCAGTGGAAAATCAGATTAGATCTTTGGGGTCAAATTTGCTTACCGTTATGCCCGGGGCCCAAAATCAACGAGGTATTCAGGGCGCTTTTGGGAGTAATACGACACTAACTTATGCCGATGCCGTGGCGATTAAAGAATCGGACAAAGTAACCACGGTCAAAGATGTTACGGCAGAATTTCGCCATAATGCTCAAGTGACGGCTGGACGTAATAACGCCAATAGTTCCATTGAGGGGGTGACTCCTGAATTTCAAACTATCAGAAATATCGATATGGCTTCTGGTTCTTTTATCACCCAGGTACAGATGAATGGAATTTCCAAAGTGGCTGTGCTCGGTGCTCAGACCGCCATTGATCTTTTTGGTGATGGAGCTAATCCGGTTGGTCAAAATATTCGCATCGAAAAAATTTCTTTTACTGTCGTCGGCGTCACCCAAACCAAGGGAGGAACCGGTTTTCAGAATCCAGACGATGCGGTGTACGTCCCCTTGACGACAGCCCAAAAAATACTATTTGGTGCCGACTATATCAGCTCGATTTATGTCGAAGCCAAAAATGAGAAAGTAATGACCCAGGCTCAAAACGAAGTAGGTTATTTACTTTTGGAACGTCATCGTCTTAAAGATCCGACACAAGCGGATTTTAGGATTATGTCGCAAGAAGACATTTTAGGTACGGTTAGTCAAGTGACCGGTACTTTTACCACTCTTTTGGCCGGAATCGCCGCCATTTCTTTGGTGGTCGGCGGTATTGGCATTATGAATATCATGTTGGTGACGGTCACCGAGCGGACCCGAGAAATCGGTCTTCGCAAAGCGCTTGGGGCTAAAAAGAAATTGATTAGTGCTCAGTTTTTAATGGAGGCAGTAACAATCACTTTTATTGGTGGTTTAATCGGAGTACTTGTTGGCATAGGAGTTTCATTTTTAATTTCCCATTCTATGGGTTTACCAGCGGTGGTGTCTATCCCCGCGGTATTGCTTGCCTTTGTCGTCTCAGCAGGTACAGGGATTATTTTCGGTTGGTATCCAGCCCAAAAAGCGGCCAAACTGGAACCGATCGAAGCGCTACGCTACGAATAAATAATAAATTATAAATAATAAATATTAAATGAATATTTAATATTTTCCAAGGAGGGGGTGAAAATATGAAAAATAATATTTTGATTACAGTTATAGTGGCCTTAATTGTTGGCTTGGCCGGATTTTATGCGGGAACCAAGTATGAACAAAGTCAGCGTTTGAACTCCCTTAGGCAGTTTGGCAAAGGCCAATTTAGAAACAATGGGGGAGCCAGTGGACAAGCAACCGGATCTAGACAGGGTTTTAGACCAGTAAACGGAGAAATTATCGTTACTGACAGCAATTCAATTACCGTTAAACTTCAGGATAGTAGTAGTAAGATTGTTTTGGTTTCTGGTCAAACATCAATTAGTAAGGCTGAACAGGCAACTATTGCCGACCTAAAAATCGGCGAAAAAGTGGCTGTTTTCGGGCCAGAAAATTCCGATGGCAGCGTTACTGCAAGCAATATTCAACTTAACCCCGCCCCTCGTAATATAAATGGTGACGCTCCAAGACCTCAATGAGTCTTGGAAGTCACCGCGACCGAGTCGGTCATAGGCGGGAGGTGGTAATAGCTTAGAAACTTCAGTAGAATAATAAAATGAAGAAATTCCTTCTTTTTTTAATATTGCTGATGATTGTTAGCGCTGTTTATTTATTTAGGAATAAACTCAATTCTTCAAAACATCAAAATAAATCAGAAGCCATTTCTACCATCAGCCCAAAAAATACAAAAAGAAATCCCGAACAGAGTTTGACTAAATCTATTTTTATTCCATATTGGAATATTGACGAAAATTTTGTTTTACAGCCAAGTGGTGAAGACACAGAATTTGACCGATATATATATTTTGGAATTACGGCAGGAGATCAAGGGATAGATAAACAAGAAGTTGGATTTTTGAAACTGCCCGTCTTCGCTAAAGCTACGGCGGGTAAAGATACTTATTTAACCTTAAGGTTATTAAATGTCGATTTTAATAAAAATCTGCTAAAAAATGAAAGTCTGCAAACTAAAATCATTGAAGATACGATAACAGTCACTATGGAAAAAAAGTTTACCGGAGTGGTTTTAGATCTTGAATTGTTTAGTTTATTTAACGATGATATTACAGATCAAATTAACAATTTCGTTAACAAATTTTATACAGTGGCAAAATCGAACTATAAGTCATTTACCGTTGCCATTTATGGCGATGTTTTTTATCGGAAGAGGCCATTCGACCTCTTCTTTCTAAGTAAAAATTCCGATGAAATTTTGGTGATGGCTTATGATTTTAGTAAAACAATTGGCGAACCCGGCCCAAATTTTCCGTTCGCCCGCCGAAGCCTCGGCGAAGGCGGGGCTAAGCTCCAAAATTACGACTATGATTTTAAAACTATGACCAAAGACTATCTAAAAATCGTGCCAAGCAGGAAGTTGACGGTAGTTTTCGGTATGTATGGCTATGATTGGCGGACCGATGAAAAAAAACGACCAATAACCACCGCCAAAGCCCTAACATTAAAAGAAATAAAAAATAAGTTTTTGAATAATAACAATCTCAGCGACGATCGTCTTCAAGATGGTCAAACTGAGTTTAGGTGTGCGTTAGCAGAATGTGTCGTTAAGCGAGACGATATTTCAAAAGAAACAGAAATTAATTACACGGTTAGTACGGATAAGCCGGATGAACAGGGAATTTATCGAATTGATTATCATGTTGTTTGGTTCGAAGACGAGCAGTCGGTGGCGGTTAAAACCGATTACTTACAAAGTCAAGGAATTGGTAGTGTGGGATATTGGGCGTACGGTTATTTTTAGTTAAAAGTTCAAAGTTAAAAATTAAAAGTTACAGTTTAAAGTTAAAAATTTTTAATTTTGAATTGTAATTTTGAACTTTTAACTTTTAACTTTAAACTTGTTTTAAACGCTCCCAATTCTTTCAATTTCCACATGAAAAGCGCTCCTTTTCTGCGGGCGTTGGAATCGATCACATAGCGCAAGGCCTGTTCGAGAATCGGCCGGGGGATGGTTTTAGCCAGTTTAATGTATAAACTCTTGCGGCGTGTATCCTGGAGCTTTTCCGCCAGATAGACACCAAAAGCCTGGTATTCGCGGGAGATATATTTGTCTTCAAGAGGGTTGAATTTTTTTAAAATATCACTGATGGATTGCATAGGTTTAGTTATGAGTTAGGAAGTTATGAGTTATGAGGGATTTTTATTTTTTATTGTTTTTACCTCCTAACTCTTAACTTTTCTTATTTTTATAAATTGAATTAATTAATCCGTTTAATGCAGGTTTTAGATTTTTATAAGTAGTTAGATATTCTTTTTTATGTTCTTCTCTAATAGAACCTCTATTATTCAAAAGGTTAAACCAGTGTTTTGACTCGAGAAGTGAACCGCGGGCATTATATAAAAATTTTATTCTATCTAAATAATGAAATCTTCCATAGCCTTCAGCGATATTTGCTCCAACGGAATCTGTTGCCTCAATAAATTGATCTCCCATAATCTTCTTTATCTGCCAATCTAACTCTTAATATATGAGCCAACTTATTTCAGATAATTTTACAGCTAATTTGTAAACCTCAAGATTCTCTAGGGTTAATTTCCTTTCATTAATTTCCATTTCCTCATAACTCTTAACTGATAACTTCTAACTTTTTTCTAATATTTTTTTATACACTTCTTCATATTGATCAACCATAATCTCAACCGTAAAATTTTTCTCAACATGCGCTCGACAATTTTTCCTCATCTGTCGATATTGGTTCTCAGGCATCGCATAGATTTTCTCAACCGCTTCACAAAGACCATCAAAACCTGTTTTTTTTACAATCCAGTTTCCCCGTATGTCTTGATCAGAAGAATTAACAATAAATCCGGTTTCACCATCCTTGACTATTTCAGGTATTGCTCCTCGAGCATAAGCAATTACAGGCGTGCCACAAGCCATTGCTTCTATCAATACTAATCCAAATGGTTCTTCCCATTTTGTTGGACATAAAAATAATTTTCCAGAGCCGAAGAATGAATTGATTAATGCATGATTTGTAAATCCAAATAAACGTACATATCTGCTATTATTTTTAATAAGTTGAATAATTTGTTCATAATAATCTCGTTGTCTTACTCTAATTTCACCGGTTATTCTAAGCTCTCTTTTTAATTTTGCTGCCACTAATATTGCTTCATCAACTCCCTTTTCTTTTACTAACCGACCGGCAAAAACCATATTGTTTCCGCCAACATTTTGATAAGAATAATCGTCTAGGGGAATTCCGTTATAAACAGTTGAAGCAAAATTTATGCCAGGGTAACCTTGTCTTTGATTGTTGCTCAATGAAATGTAAAACAATTTAGGATGATTAAAGACTTTCATGATTTCCAATTCAAGTGGGTCGACCGTACCATGAAGAGAGAAAATCGAAGGAACTTTTATTCTCGATGAAAATGGTAATCCGTTATAGATTGAAATCGTATGAAAATGTACCAGGTCAACAGAGTTTTCTTTTAAGAAATCAAGCAAGGTTAGGTGTAAATCAATTTCAAAAGGAACAATAAGCTTCCCAATTAGATATGGATCAATGGTGGACTTCATTTTTTTATAGTTGAATATTTCAAAAAAAGGTTTTGTGTTCGAAAACACCTTATATGTTGGTATTTTGGACCCTTGTCCCACTATAAAATAGACCTCATGACCTTTTTTCGCCAGTCCTTGGGCTAATAACGAAGCCATGTACTGAGAGGCAATAATAACATTTTCTGGTGGTGGGACTGTGTGTTCGTTTGACGAAATCATCGCAATTTTCATAAGAGATTTTTGAATATGTTAAAATATTTTTCTCCAGCCGATTGCCAGTTATAAGATGGTATTAATTTTTTTTCCGATTCCTTAGCAAGTTCTTTATATTTTGAATATTCTAATAACATATTTATCATTTTACCAACAATATCCGTAATATTATTTGATTTCGCATATAATGAATATTTGTCAGCTACTTCTTCCATGACGCTGTTTTTACTTGTTAACACCGGCGTTCCAACAGATAAAGCCTCCAAAACAGGTAATCCAAATCCTTCGTATAAAGAGAGATATGCAAAAAATTTTGCTTTAGATAAAAGAATATATTTTTCATCAAAATTTAAATATCCTATCAATCTTACCTGATTTTGTAGATTATTAGAAGAAACAAATTGGTTGATATTATTAAGTTGGTTTTGGATATCTTTATTTTTTGTAAATTTACCGCAGATTAGTAATTGATATTTATATTTATTATCTTTTATTAAATCGTTATAGCTTTCCAAAAGTCTGAAGACATTTTTTCTTGGAGCAAAACCGCCGATATAAAGGATATATTCTTGCCTGATATTGTATTTCTTTTGAAGATTAGACCAAATCTTATCGAAGTTATTGATTTTTTGAAAAGAATCAATACCATTGTAGACAACTTGAATATCTTTAACATTTGGATAGTATTTTTTAACATCGTCTGCAGTAAACTTTGAGACGGTCACGATAGCATCTGCTTTATTTATTCCATAAGAAAATAAAACCTTAAACATTGTGTTAGTAAGTGGATGCATAAGTTCTTTATATGAAGTTAGTGGAATAAGATCGTGGACAGTAAGAACGATTTTCGGTTTATTGCTGGTGAAGAAAAAGGGGACGCCAAAACCGTTGGTTAAATGTAAAATATCAGGATTATATTTTTTGATTAAATTTGGAATAGCTGTTTGTTCGAATATAATTCTTTTCAAACCAAAATAATCAGTGTTATCTTCGGTTTCGTGAATAATTAAATTCTTATAACTGATCAATTTAGGTAGCTGACTGATTCCTTTTCTAGTAAAAGCGATTATTTCTAGATCTTGATGAGAGATTAACTGCTCAAGGAGTTTTTCGGCAACATAACCGACGCCGGTCGCTTCGGGGATGATCTTACGAGCGTCATAAAGAATCCTCATTTATTTAAAATTTCCAAATAAACTTTTTCGTAGTTCTCCACCATTTTTTTAATAGAGAAATTGTTTTCAATGTGTTTTCTGCAGTCAATTGACCTAATTTGATTGATTTTGGTTAGAGCTTGTTTTAATCCGTCAACGCCCTGCGCATAGGGGACAACAAAACCGGTTTTACCATCAACGACGACTTCAGGAACAGCTCCGCGATCAAAGCCGATTACCGGTGTACCACAACTACCGGCCTCAGCCATTACCAGGCCAAAAGGCTCCTGTTGGTTAATGGTCATAAGAAATGCCTTAGCATTTTGGAATAGTTTAATTATTGTTGTGAGTGGGACGGACTGTTCTTGGGTTGGTTCTCCAACAAACTGAATTTTGTCGTTTAAATAAGGTTTTACGTCTTTTTCAAAAAAACTTCGGTCTTCAACCGGAGCCGATATGAAAAGCTTTTCGCCTGTTTCTTGAGCTAATTTAATTGCCCAGCGGATACCTTTGGGATCCATAAAGCTTCCGTCTTTATTTTTTGCTTTTGGTAATCTTGCAAGCCAGAAAAGATAATCTCCTTTTTTTTCGTTATATGAATAAAGATTGGTGTCGACGCCGTTATAAACGATTTTATAGATTTTCGCTTTTCTATAAAGCTTGGCATAGGTGTTAGAGAGAGAGATAAAATGAGTTTTAGGAAATGTAGCCAAAAGATCATCCATATAATAGTCATAGAGAGCATGAAGAGTGGTGAGCATCGGGATTTTCAGTTTATCCTCGATCGTTGAAGGAAAGAAATCGGGGTAGACATGGTTATGAATGATGTCAAAATCCTCTTGAACTTCAACGATTTTTTGTGACAGTTGAATCAGCGTCGCAATTTGCCTTAAAAACTCATTTTCCACCGCCGGTAAATCAACCCAGCCTTTTTCAATTAAAGGAATAA
>PEUF01000021.1 GCA_002780795.1 Candidatus Roizmanbacteria bacterium CG02_land_8_20_14_3_00_36_15
AGTATTTTGTACAATTGGTGGCCCTTTGTTATTAATATTAGTCAGTTTTGTTCCTTGGGACCAGAACAAAACAATACACAATTTGTTTGCTTATGGGATGACGATCTTTTCTGTCGTTTTTATAATATTTTTTGGTTTATTTTTTTTATCAAAAAATCTTATTTTTTCCTTGGTAAGTTTTATAATCGTCATTTCTATGTCTTTATCCACTTTATATGTTTTTCTTAAAAACAAAGTAACGGGCTATTTTCAAACCTTCTTTTTTATCAATTGTATGATTTGGGATTGGCTAATCACTTTTTATTTATTTAAACACTAATTGTTTAAAACGTATATAAAAGTTCTAACCTTTCGATTAAATCCGGGGAAATCCGGACCTTTTTTGATAAAATCTATTTATGAAACTTTATTTATTTGGAGGCGCAGAAATCCAACTTAACCAAGCTCAACCTCTTAAAGATCTGATTAAAAAAACTATTTTACAACTAAATCCAAAGTCAGTTCTGCATATCCCATACGCCAGACCAAATCCGACCGAGGAAGAGTGGAAAGAGGGTTGGTTTAAAGAAACAATGAAAGATACCGGTATTGAGATTCTTGATGCTAGAAATCAAGCGGATGTGGAAAAAGTAACTAACCCTTTAATTTTTATCAATGGTGGTCATGGACGACCTGATTTAATTAATGGAATTAATAATAATAAAAAAGTCCTCAATTTAGTTTTAAATGCAGAATATATCGTAGGAGAATCTTCGGGATCAATGGTAGTTGGCGAATATATGAGAAAAGGTAAAGAAGGAGGCAAAATAACTCACGGATTAGGAATCCTTAAAGACACAATTATTGAACCCCATTATACTGAACGGAATTATCAGCAACTCCTTAAAGATGAAATGAAACAAACAAATGCTAAATACGGAATCGGGATAGATTGTATAACTGCTATTGTTGTTAATCCAACAGAGTTTCCATCAAAATGGAGTAAGATCGGTAACGGTATTATTGATGTAAAAATAACTTAAAGATAAAATTATTTATTTACTTAAATTTGTGGGTAAAAAATTCTACTGCGTTATAGGAGTTTGAACAACATACTGAAAATTGTCTACCGGGAACAATTTTATGACTTTATTGAGTATAATCGGGTTAATGTTATGAACAGAGTCCATCGCGTCGTCCTTATCGATATTATTGATCCGCACCATAACAAAGAAGACGCTCTAAAAAATTTACTTGAACTAAAATCATTAGTTACCACTTACAACGGTATTGACATTGTCGATATTATCCAACACCGGAATCGTCCTGATAAATCTACTTTTATCGGATCAGGAAAAGTTATCGAGCTGGTAAAAATCGTTGCTAAAAAACAAATAGACATTGTTGTCATTAACGCCATTGTTAACCTGAGCGTTTTATTTAACCTGACGCAAAGCCTTTGGACAGTTAACCAGAAAATCCAGGTTTGGGACAGGATTGACTTAATCTTAAATATTTTTGATAAACACGCCTATACGACCGAGTCAAAACTGCAGATAGAAATTGCTCGAATGCGCCATATGGGGCCAAGGATTTATGGTCTTGGAGAAACTTATTTCTCCCGTCAAGGCGGCGGCATCGGCACAAAAGGTTTGGGAGAAACTAATATTGAGTTGATGAAGCGCCATTGGCGGGATCGGATAAAAAAGAAAAAAGATCAGTTAGAAAAAATTTCCAATCAACATCTGATCCAACTTGAACGAAGACATGATAACAATGTTCTTACTGTAGCTATTGTCGGTTACACCAATGCCGGTAAAACCTCACTCTTTAATCTTTTAACTAGAAAAAACAAAATTGTCAGGAATGAAATGTTCGCTACCCTTGACAGTGTTACGGGAAAAATCTACTTTCCCTCACATCAAAAAGGAGCCATCATCTCCGATACAATCGGCTTTATCAAAGATCTGCCGTCATCCCTAATCGATTCCTTTAAATCAACCTTGATGGAATCAATTTATGCCGATATTTTACTTCACGTCATCGACATCAGCGATCCGGAAATGACTAAAAAAATTGAAACCGTGGAAAAAATTCTGAGGGAACTTCGGGTACATGCCAAAAAAATCATTTTTGTCTTCAATAAAATTGACGCTTTTACCGGAGACGGTGAGAAAATGTTAAAAGACGTCGGTGAAAACTATTCCAGGTTCTCTCCTCAGTTTATCTCCGCCACCACCGATTACGGAATTGAAAAACTTAAAAAAGAAGTCGAAAAAGCTGTCGTTTTAACTTAGAGGTTGTTTAAATTTTAACTAAAGACTTTCCTTGCTGAAGGTGATCAATGAATATATTCTTATTAGTGGAGTAAATGATCAACCAAAACACGCGCGTTCTCTCGTCCAGCTTATCGGCAGGGGAAACCCCGACCTTGTTCATATAAATCTTATTCCTTATAATTCTGTTGTCGGGGTTACTTTTAAGCGTTCATCGTTAAAGTCCGTCCATGCATTTGCAAGAATACTGACAGACCACGGGATACAGAACACATTTCGTGTCATCATGGGTGATGATATCAAAGCAGCCTGTGGTCAGCTTGCAACAACATAAGGAGTTTGCGTTTAGGTTTTTTACAGTTGTTTAGTTTGACTAAAAGACTATACTTAGCTCAGGTGATGATCAATGTATAAAAGAATCCAAAAGAATCAGACGATGTATCAATGCCCTTTTTGTAAAAGAGATATCGTTTCTTCAAAAAAAACCGAAGTTTATTATAGAAGTTATTGGATGAACGGTTGTATAGATTGTTTTATCCTATCAATAAGTAAGGCGACTTCGATTGATTTTCAGACAAAAAATTATTAGATATTACTGTAACAGCTCCTTAAACTTTTTTTGATTTTCTGGGGTGATCAGCTCCTCAATTATGTTGTTGCCATGATTAGGTAATGTTGAAGTTGCCTGTTTGAAAAACATTCTCATAGTCCATATTGATATAAGTGTTGATATGATAGTAAGAACCAGTGAGATATAACCTGCTTTCGTATCCTCCACCGACCCGTCCCCAAAAAAAACATACTTAATAAAAAAATAGATGCCAAATGGCGGTATAAATAGACTCAATATGTAAGCATGGCTATAATTTTGTCTTGATTTAAAAGTCCGTTCGCTCTGATCAATCTCCAAAAGAGCTCGATATGCTTCGGTGTTGTTTTTTCCTGTGTTTTGAATGCTCGGTTGATCCATTTAATCTATTATAATCTAGGCAAACGATGATTTTCTTTGAAACAAAATAATCCCCAGAATAATTGCTATAAATAGAGAATAATAAACCAAGGCTTTATTAATTCCGAAAGAATCACTAACCATTCCCAATATTGGTCCGATTATTGCATAAAAAAATCTTCTCACCAGATTTTGGAAAGAAAGTACCGTGGCCGCTTTTTCTGCCGGTATTATTTTTAACACCTGACCCGATATTATTGTTTGATTCATAAAGGCAAAGGTTAAAAATAAAGACCATAAAGGAAAAACAAGAATACTTTTGAAACTTCCAAGAAGAAATAGAGAAATAACCGAAACTATACTGATTACCAAAAATGAACTGTCTTTAGTTAAGTTTTCAAACCGGTGGGTTAAGGCCGAACCCAAAGCAGTGATTAAATTAAACAGCATAAAAATTGCTCCAAAAAGAAACATTGGTACGCCAAGCATCTTTAAATATGGCTGCGAATAAAAAATTAGGGGCCAGATCAATCCATTGAATGAAGCAAAAAATAGTGTCAGCCACAATAATCTCTTTTGATTTTTCACCAATTTAATACTTTTTTTTATCATTTGAATGTAATTTGTTTTTTCTTCTCTTGGTAACTCTAAATTTGTTTTTGGAAATGATAATCCCACGATAAAACTGGCAAAAGTAGAAAAACTGGTGGCGATTAACGTCAATCCAAGATAAATTGAGGCGATAAAACCTCCTAATAAACTACCGATTGCTTGGGCTATTTGGATAATACCTCGGGCTTTCCCTTCGATTTTTTTAAAATCATTTTCTTGATCAGCCGATTTTAACAGTTGATGTATATAGGCTCTATCTGCTCCAGAGATAAAGGCTGCTCCCACACCCGCTGTTAGTTCGCCGATAACAAACTGCCAAAAATGGTGGCTTAATCCGTACCAGAATGTACCGATGGTCCAAAATAAAGCCCCTAATATTAAGCTTTTCCTTTTACCAAAATAGTCTGCGAACACTCCCGTAGGTAATTCAAGAATAATTACTCCTAAAGAGTAAATTGATTGGAGAAGTAAAATTTTCGTCATATTTAATCCGTTTGACTGCCAGAATAAAACTATTACCGGAGAGAAAAAAGCCAGATTGTTAAAAAACTGAAATAAATAGTATTTATAAACATTTGATGTTAGCTTTTTTTGTTTATCCATTGTCTAGTTCGATAACTCAAGTTTACAATTTACGTTATCCAGTATATACCATTTGAGCGGCTTTGATCATGCTAAGCAGGACAAACCAGAGTAAGTTTTGTTAATTAGATTATCTATACACTTTTCCAAAACCAATAAGTTATTTATAAATCAATTCATTAAAGTATTTATTTAGTGAACTTCCTCCACTTATCTTGAAGATTATGAATTTCTTTAGTTGCTTTTTTCATAATTGCTTTATCAGTTCTCATTTCTTTCCAATTACCTCTTTCTACTCTTCCTAAGACTCGAGCAAATCTGTCTCTAAAAAATCTAGGAGCAGAAAGTGTTTTATCCACCAGAAAAAGATTACTATTAATTGCAAAAAATAAATAACCACCATCTTTTTCATATATTGTTATCAATTCAGAAAGATTTAAAATTTGTTTAAGTTTATCTTTCCCTTCAGGAACAATAGTAGAAGACGAACCTTTAAAAGGAAATAAATGGATATGAGAATGAAAAACTGTTTGACCTAATCTGCCGTGTTCAAATACGGCCACAGAACCATATTGAATTTTAAGAAAATTTATAAATCTTTTATATATCAATAAAAATTCTTGAAAAATATTTTCTGGATATGCTCCGATACAGGACAGATGTTTTTTAGAAATAATAAGTATGTGCCCTTCAATAAGCGGATGAACATCGCAAACAATCCAAAAATTTTCATATTTTTCAAGAGGATATTTTAGCGCAAAAGAATTTGGATCGCAATGTGGGCAATTTTTTTTAATAGTTTCTTCAGAAACATCAATCATTGTTAATAATAATGTATCAAAAAATTAGTCCTTGTCAAATATCGATTATGCCTCATCAAAAATCTAACCTTCGTGATTGGAAATCTGTTATAAGATAGAGGCTAGACGTTGGAGATGGAAACGGGTGAGGAAGATAGACATATCTACAATGAATCTGAATTTAAAGCTTGAGAAATCCTAAGCACCGCATCAGCAGTATTTCCATGAAGATCGATTCCTTCCAATTCGCTTATTGTCCCTGAAATTTTTCCTTGTCCCATGGGTACTCCAAATTCAAGATGATTATCATGACAAGCACCCTTGACTGCTCTAATTATTAATTCAATTTCTTTTAAAGAAAAACCATCTTCTTCGCACTGAATAGTTGGAAGACCGATTAATTCTGCGGCTCTTCCTGTGGGGAAATCAATACGCGACGTTGAGTTGAGTAGATCGTATGTAATAGGATAAGTCTGACTGAACAAATCTAATAATTCTTTTTTCTTATGCTCTGACATATGACTTTCTTTTGGGCTTAAGGCCCCCTTTCTGCTTTTTATTGTTTCTAAAGCATAAATCTCTTTTCTTAAAGAAGTTAAGGTCTTAGCTTGTTGTTTTAGCCAGTTGATATCTACATTATGCATTTGTAAGGCAATATTTAAATCCTGCAATCCTAAAGAAAGTAAGATTGTATACGGATTATATGAGACAGCAGTAATTTGTTCTTTAAATAAATTTAACGAATCCATATCAACAGACATTAAAACATATTTAATTCCTTTGCTTTTTAAAAGAGATACTTGTTCTTTGACAGCGTTAATTAGTTTTCCAGGATTATTAATTATTCTTCGCCTGAAAACAAAATATCCATCACCGAAAAATACTCGATCATTATATTTTTTATATACTTTATGCAATTCGTCTGTCCCTTTGGTAACAGTTATCAATATAGAATCATCGTCTATTCCTTTTTCTTTTAATAATTTGACTAAATCGTCTCCGCTATGTTTTGCACCATTTGGATTTGTATTCATCACCCCCGTCCTGAATCTTTTGATGTGATCATCTTTTATTCCAAACAGCGAGATTCCTCCTATTCCAATATCAAGAAGATGTAGCAAAAAATTAGTTTTTGCTGGAGTAAGTTTTCCGTTATTATCTAAATTGGTTTGCGCATCAAAATGTTGATCTAAAACAATAATTCCTACTTCTTCGGGTCTAACGCCATGTTCTTTTAACGACTGTATCAAGGGAAGATCAATTAAATGAGTGGGGGAGACTAAGCAAATCGCTTGACTTAGGTTGCTTAAACGTTTGCCTATATAATAGGTAGCTTCCTCTAACTGTATCGGGACAGCCATCGGTTGATCAACCCTATCAGTAATAGTTTTTCCAATTGGTTGGGCTGAAGATAACTCTTCCATAATTTGTATGACTTTGTTTGGGTTAACTGAGGTAACAGGATAAGCTGTGCTCGTAATCGAATACTCAAAAGGTAAACTAAAAGCTCTATGGATTTGACGGACAACTCTTAAAATTTCATCATTTTGTTTATACAGCACTGGATTAAACAACGATAAAAAATAAGGAAATAACCAGTTGGGAAAACTTCTATCTTCTATGGGAACAATAAATATTTCTGGGCAGCTTTTTAGCAATTGTTCAGGGCCGATCACACGAGTAGGGTTTTCCACCATGCCAGTATTATACTATAGGATTAATTAATTAACAATTATAAGTGCCTACATTCTAAATTGAAGTGCACCACGGTTTGAAAAAACCCCGAGACGATAGCCACCCGTTCCCGACCGCTTCGGTCGGATTTGTGTTGGTATAGTATTTTCTGTTGATTCTCTTGTGTACGGTTCTTTCCTGGCCCATGGAAAACGAATTCCTATAAAAACAGTTTTTTCTTTTGCCATACACGCCAATTATGATTATATCACTCAGGAGTGAAATAGAAGATTCCAATGGCTAAATGACTCAATGGTTGAATGGTTAAATGCATCTCGCGGGTGGGGTTTTGTTAAAAAAACACTTTTTAGATAATAAGGTTCATTTTTTTATACGGGCGGCGAAATTGAAGTAATAAAAATATTTTTCCCACTGGTTGTCGGTCGAGTGATAGATATTGTCTCCGAAAAAATAATCGACCAACATCTCCCTCACGCGTAAAATTTCTTTTAAAGAATTTTTGTTTTTTGGATCATCTACAGTAAAATCGATCAGTTCAAGCGCTCGATAAAATGCGTTTTTACTCATTTCTGCCCTGTGTTTCTTTTTCCAATTAATCGCCCGCCCTACTTCGGCTCCGATATTAGCCATCTGCTCAAGAATCGAAAATTTATTCCATCTTTTAACTAAATCTTTGTGAAAAATTTTCATTTTTTGACTAATTTATTAACAATGGAGATCATTTTTGTCCTTATTGTCTTATCTTCAATCATGCGAGAAAAATTATTTAACCTCGGCCTGACATTAATAATTGAATCAAATTCGATAAAGTCCTTACCTTTGGCGTCTGGGTATAAATTTATTCCCCAAATATCATCTTGTTTTGATCCTGTGTCTAATAGACATTTCTCTTCATCGGCGTGCATAGAAGCGTCGACAACCATCACCTCTTTCTTGATATCAATGACCGCTTTAACTAAACCGCCGAATATTCTTGAAGACATTTTTTTAAGTTCATTGATACTGAGTTCAGTTTTTACTAATTTCATTTTTTATTCAAAAGAAGTTGTTAGGTAAATACATTTTAAAACCTCATTTGATTTATTATAATTATACCCAAAATTAACTATATAAAAATTAAAATCGCTTATAAATAAAGATGTATCAGTTCGGCTTATGCCTAAAAAAGTTCAGGAAGAAGATTAAATTTAAGAAGAAATTAATATTTTAATAAAATTACTTTGCTTTTAAATATTTTTTATAAAACCAATTGCCTACCTTAGCATCCTGAACACCAAGCCCAACTAAATCAATAATGGTTATTTCATCTTTATTCTCTCTACCTTTTACCATTCCTGCAATTACCTGGCCGAGTTCGCCAGTGATCCGTTTTCTGGTAATTGTTTTTTCTTCTATGGCGTGATGGATATCACCATTGACAACGCAGGCATCAATTGAATCCGCATAAATCTTATTCGCTTTACCAAAAACTGTAGCATCAAGTTCTTGCATCGTTGGCCCACATGCGCCCACAGCAGTTATATGTGTTCCTTTATTCACCCATTCGGGGAATACCAAAGCTTGAGAACTCGGAGTTGCCGTTATTAATATATCAACTTTTTCTACAGCTTCCTTAATTGTCTTACAGGATTGAAAAGTTATATTTGGCAACCTTTTTTCCATCCATTTTATATATTCTTTTACATGTTCAGGGTTTCTCCCCCAGATTTTGACAGTTTTTATCGGTCTTACTTCTTGAAGAGCGATCACTTGCAGTCTGGCTTGAACACCGTTTCCAACAACGCCGATTACACTACTATTTTCATTAGACAACCATCTTGCCGAAACAGCTCCTGCGGCTGCGGTACGATAATCAGTAAGAGTAAAATCTCCTCCTTCAATAAACGCTTCCGGTTTACCGGTCAAGGCATTGAAGATTATAAAAAAATCCGTATTGGTTGGTTCGTTTATCTTTGCTTTTTTGTTGCCCCAAAAACCAGCTGAATATTTAAAAACAAAATACTCATCTCCCTCTACATACCCAGCTTTAAAATGCACGTGGCCTCTTAGGCCAGCCAATCCCGGAGTGGAAAAATTGATAAACGGAGGAGAAACTGCTTTACCCTCTGCTAGTTGTTTGAAACCTAGTTCAATTTCTTCAATCAACTCTGTTAAACCCGATTCTAAAATCTCGCAGGCCTTTTCTCTTTTTATATATTCCATAAAAAAATTAAGCGTGTTTAGCAGTTTTTTTGGCCTTTCGATTAGCCTTTCTATTTTGTGCTCTTTGTAAACTTCTTAATTTCATTGCATCATTTTTGTCTTGTTGTTTTTTATTATCTCGATCGACTATTTTTTGACATTCTTTATTAGGACAGGCTGTTTTTTTATTTAAAATAACGGAACCATATATTTTTTCTTTCCATGTTTTTACTGTTATCCGCTCCGTTCCGCAGCGTGGACAAGGATTACTGTAAGTTTTATTCATATTGGCATATCCTAATCATTGTCTATGGTGGGATATATCTTAGTATACCAAATTATTCTAATACTGTGTAGTTAAAGTTTTAATCTTTCGACTTCAATTTCAAAATAATCATTTATAATATTTATTTAATGACCTTTCATCCTGTGGCGAAAAAAATTACCGGTCTTTTGTCTCAAAACCATTGTTGGTATGAAACCTTTGAGCATGATCCGGTGAGAACAAGCGAAGAAGCGGCTAAAATCCGCCATAATTACTCTCTTCATCAAGGAGCAAAAGCCCTTATTCTTAGAATTAAAAAAACAGAAACAGAGAGAAAATTTATCATGTTGGTTATTCCTGGAGATTTAAGATTTGATAGTCATAAAGTTAAAAAAATTTTTAATGTCAAAGATATCCGATTTGCGACAAAGGAAGAAATAGGAAAATTAACTGATGGCGTTCAAATCGGCGGGGTTCCGCCGTTTGGCAATTTGTTTGACCTTGAAGTCGTGGTTGATCCAGAAATTTTCGAGAATGAAAAAATTATTTTTAACGCCGGTGATCAAAGATTTTCGGTAGCGATGAAATCCCAAGACTTCAAAAATTTAGTTAAGCCGCAAATAGTCAAAATCACTTCAGAAGTATTTCCCTAAAAATTAAAGTTTGATTACTGTTTTAGAAATATCTGAAAGCTTAATCACTTCCGGCTCAGCCGTTGTTAAAATGGTCTGGTATTTTTTAATTAGATCTAAAATTAGCTTTTTGTTTTTAAGATCCAGCTCGGAAAAAATATCGTCCAAAAGTACAATTGGTTTCTTTTTGATTTTTTCTTCACAGTAACGAATTTCGTTCAGTTTTAACCAAAAAATTCCTAAGCGGTGCTCGCTTCGCGAACCAAAGAGATGAAGGTTTCTCTGGAAATTATTTTCAACAATGTTAATTTGAAAATCGTCTTTCTGCGGACCAATCAAGGTTTTTCTATATCTCTTCTCCCGCTCTAAAAATTCCTCCAATCTTGTTTTCGTCAGTGGATTCATTAAGTATTTTATGGAAAATTTTTTATCGTCGATTTTTTGGTAATGGTTAAGAAAATCTATATAGTTTCCTCTTTTTTGACTAATATAACCAGCTTGTTTTTCAAGGTAATCGTCCCAAAAAAAGAGTTCTTCTTTTAATTGTTTATCATCACGGTAGCTTTCAAGAATTTTGTTTCTTTTTCTTAAAGCATTTTCATAATTATTGACCCTTTTTTTATACTCGACGTCATAAAAACTTATCAGTTTATCGAAGTACTGTCGCCGACCATCCGGCGAGCCAGTGACAATCTCTAACTGTTGAGGTGAGAAAAGAATGGTATTGACCGTCTCTGGTCGATATTGGGTCAGTTTCTTAGTTGTTTTATTAACTAAATACTTTTTCTCGAATAAACCATCTTTTTTATTGAAATTTATCTGCAACTCTATTTTCGTTTGATCATCAAAAAAAGATCCCGTGATTTTTGCCCTTGTTTTATTAATGGTTAACAATTCTTCTTCTCTGGTTTCCCGAAAACCCACACCATGAGTCAGGCAAAAAATTGCTTCCAGAAGGTTTGTTTTCCCCCGAGAGTTTTCACCAAAAACCACCGTTAAGAAAGGACTGAAATTAAATTCTTTTTGATCAAAATTGCGGAAGTTAATTAACGATATTTTTTGTAGCAACATGTTTTAAGATATCAAATCTTAAACCTAAAACTCAAAACCAAAACTAAAATCTTAAAACTGAATATTTGAAACATTTTAGATTTAAGATTTGGATTTGCCATTTAGGATTTGAGTTTTGAGATTATTTTTTCTTCAATAAAAATATTGTCTCAAAAAATAAAGGCAGTCTGAAGTATGAGCTGCGTAAAATTGATATATTTTCAAAAGAACCAAACAAACTCTGCCAGTATCTTTTAGTAAAAACCGAGAGATGAGAAAAATCTTTACCATGGGTTAGGGTAATCCAAAAATTTTCCTGAGTGTAAATCTTGTGAAAAATATATTTTCTTGACACTCTGATCGTTTCACCGGCGGCTTTTTTTATCTTTGATCTTTCCAGGTGTTCCATTACATCATAAGTAAAGACCAAATCAAATTGATTATCTTTGTAAGGAATGTCGGTAATATCACCCTGTTTAAGAAAAGGTTTAGTTTTTTTATCGGCTAACTCAAGTGCGTCCTTGGAAATCTCTATGCCAAAGGAATCGATGCCAAAAAATCTTAACCAACGGACTAATTGACCGATACCACAACCAACATCAAGACAGTTTTTAGGATTGATAAATATTTTAATTAAAAACGCCCGATAAAAATTAATTAAGTTGTGAAAAATTCTTCCAAAAAATGACTCTACAAAGCTTACCCGATACTCACCCTTGCGTCCTCGGTAATATTCATGGTCATAAAAACCGGCGTCGATGTTGCATGGCATGATTATCGTCCCTTTGAAACAGTCGCCGTCGATAATCCTTTCTAAATTTTTAAAATCCTGGCCATTAGTAATAATCACCGTCAGTTGATGTTTTTTTGCCAACTGACTAGCAATTGGGTCAAATGGCGCCGAAAGACCGGGTATCCATTTGCCGGTATTTGGCTTAACCAACTTTTCCATTTGCTCCCAAACCATTTTTTTAATCGGTTTGGCGTCTTTATATTTATTAGGGTCCTTGTCATAAACCCAATCAATATTAGAAAGATTAATGATTACTTTTCCTCTGTAGTCTATTGCCAGTTTTACAGCATCATAGTCGGTCGACCAACCAGGCTTCCAACCAGCGCCAATCACTACTGGCTCCTTCCAGTTTTTTAATTTCTTATCATAGTTTTCCACTATTCGCGGGTGGGCAATGTCTTCAAAAATTGTTCGTAGCAAATGGGCATTAAGCCGGGTCGCGTGAATAGCAATCCAATCTAAATCTTCATCGGTAACGTTACCGATGACCGCCTTGCCGGCATCACGATAATGCCTGGCGATCCGACCGCCGCCGGTAACCAAAAAAAAACATCTTCCCCGTTTTACTTCGCCACGAATAAAAAAATTAAGTCTTGAAAGAAATTTATTATCAATCCCACCGTTGGGGACGATTAAACTACCGCCGACTGAAATAATTATTGGTGCTTCTTTAGCTGGATAAAACATAGTTTAAAAAAATACCCCGCGTCTGATGCGGGGTTTAATATTAAATTAAAGATCGTTTTTGAAAAAATGCCTTTGTTAAATTCTAAATCATCATCCATGTTTAATTGTTAATTATAACCAATTGATTGATAAATATCAATTAAGAGTGTTATCCAATCAATAATCGGACTCTAATTAGCCCGATTGCTCATTGAAAAATCGGAG
>PEUF01000047.1 GCA_002780795.1 Candidatus Roizmanbacteria bacterium CG02_land_8_20_14_3_00_36_15
TTCCCTCATTTTTAATTGGACTATTTTCATTTTATTTGTTATCATATTTATGAAGGGTTAGACAAGCACCCATATTAATACTATCATACTAAGGAAACTATGAAAAGTCAAAACAATAACGAAACAATCGGGGATAAGATAAAACAGCTTAGAAATAAGCAGGGATTAACGCAGGACGAATTGGCGAGAAAAGCCGATCTTCCCTATACAACACTGACTAAAATAGAAACAAATGTTATCACCAAGCCCTCAATTCAAACGGTTATGAAGATTGCCAAGGGCTTAGGTATTAGCATTGATAATCTTATAAAATAACTATGCAAAAATCATATTACGAAAAACCAAGATATAAATTATACCAAGCAGATTGTTTGGATATTTTAAAGGAATTACCAGAAAATTCAGTTGATATGATTTTTGCTGATCCTCCTTATTTTCTTTCAAGCGGGAGCTTTACTTGTCAAAATGGAAAAATGGTAAGTGTAAAAAAGGGCGATTGGGATTTAAGTAATGGAACCAAAAATAATTTTGAATTTCATGTTGAATGGATAAAAGCCTGCAGGCGAGTATTAAAACCAAACGGAACAATTTGGATTAGTGGAACTTATCACTCTGTTTATCAGTGTGGCTTTGCTTTAGAGATAAACAAATATCATTTTCTAAATGATATTGCTTGGTTTAAACCAAATGCATCGCCAAATTTAAGTTGTCGCTTTTTCACCGCCAGCCATGAAACTTTGCTTTGGGCAAGAAAAGAAAAAATAGCAAAACATACTTTTAACTATGAACAAATGAAAAATGGTAATTGGCCAGAAGATCAATTGAAAAAGCCAGGGTTACAAATGCGATCTGTTTGGTCAATCAATACGCCGAAACCGATTGAAAAGAAATTTGGTAAACATCCAACGCAAAAATCTTTTGATTTGTTAAAAAGAATTGTTATAGCAAGCACCAATAAAGGCGATTTAATTCTTGACCCTTTTACTGGAAGCTCAACAACGGGATTAGCGGCTTATCTTTATGGTAGAAATTTTATTGGAATTGATATTGATAAGCAATATTTGGATTTATCTATCAAAAGATTTGAAGAATTAGACAAAAATATGAAAAATAAGCAACAAAGCCTTATAAAAAAATAACTATGAAAACCCTATTTTTTTATAACGAAAATTTAAAATGCAAGACCGATGATGAGATTTTTGATTTTTTTATCGCCAGTTTAAAACCAAGCAATATGCTTTGGTCATATTTTGTTAATTGGGAAAAGGTTTTACGAAATACCAAGCAAATTGAACTTGCCTTAAATAATCTAAACTATCTCATCGGAAAGGATGACTTTGACAAAGAATTTAAGTTTTTGCTCAAAGAAAATCCAAATTTAGCAAAAGTAATTCCCGCTTTAGTGGTTAGAGACGGATCGAATAAAAAGAAATTTAATATTTTAGTGGACTATAAAAATAAAAAGCTTGTTTATGAAGATTATGATTTCACAAAAGAAAAATTATCTGACGAGGATATTGAAAAATATCTAACTTTTGCCAAAGAAACTGGCTTAAAAGATTTGATTATAAATAAGAAAATCAAAAGTCTTGTTGATTACATGATTGGAGTTGAGGCGGGTTTAGATAGTAATGGTAGAAAGAATCGGGGGGGTCATGCTATGGAAGATATTGTTGAGGCATTTATTGTGGATCTATGCAATAAACGAAAATTAAGATATTTGAAAGAAGCTAACGCCGAGAAAATCAAACAAGAATTTGGCTATGATGTGCCAGTTGATAAATCATCAAGAAGATATGATTTTGTTATAGATAATGGGAAAGAGCTTTTTATTTTTGAAACAAATTTTTATGGTGGTGGCGGATCAAAACTAAAATCAACCGCAGGCGAATACAGAAATTTATTTGACGTTTTGACTGGAAAATATAAATTTATTTGGATCACTGATGGACTTGGCTGGAAAACAACAGCAAAACCGCTTCGAGAAACATTTAATCACAATGACTACCTTTTTAGTTTAGTCATGCTTGAAAAAGGTATTTTAGAATTTGTTGTCTAAATAATATGGATCAAGATATTAAATCACAACTTGATAGAGCAAAAGAATTATTGCAAGAGCTAGAAAAAGCTTGTAATGATGATTTGCAGGCAAAAAATGTTTCTGGCAAAATAAAAAATTTATCTCAAGAAGTTTTACTCAAAGTTCGACATTTACTAGATCAATCCATTTATAAATTTTTTGAAAAACATTATTTGCCAAATCTTTCTGAGAAAGATAAAAAATCTGCAAAAGTCTATTTCCCTACAGTTTCTAAAAAGGAGGATTTAAAGTCAGTTTTTGGTAGAGCAAAAATGGGCGATCTTGAAACAAATCATCAAGATTTTTACAGATTTATTGATTCCGCTCAGCCATACAATCAAGATTATTTGTGGTTAAAGCATTTAACAAATTATGCTTCAGAAAAACATATTAGACTAACACCTCAAACAAAAACGGAAACAAAAAGGGTAACTGTTTCTCGTGGCAGTGGATCGGTATCTTGGGGTCCGGGCGTAACTTTCGGTAGCGGTGTTAGTGTTATGGGTCTTCCTATTGATCCTGCAACACAAATGCCAGTTCCAAATAATATTGCTGAAACGAAAGTTGAAAATTGGGTATCGTTTCTGTTTGAGGGTAGTGATGTTAATGTTCTCGGATTATGTAAAAAATCCATTGAGGACGGAGAGAAGATTATTAAAAAGGTTTTGGAATTTGTATAATTATAAAAGAATTTACCGCCAAAGAAAAACTTGAAATCGTCCAATCCGAAAGGGTCGCTTCTGCGGGCGGGCGGAAAGGGGGTTTGGGGGGAATTCCGCCCGCCCTACAAATTTTGGGCGAAATCTGTTCGAATTTTTTCCAACGCACACCGCCAATTGGGAAAAGTGGGCGAATTCAGCAAAATTCGCCCCTCATTTTCTGGTTGGCAGTGTTTTTTGGACGAAGTTCGAACATTTTTTGAACAAAACTCCCAATAAGGAAGCCAG
>PEUF01000035.1 GCA_002780795.1 Candidatus Roizmanbacteria bacterium CG02_land_8_20_14_3_00_36_15
AATGGCATCACAGAGGCCTTTGAAGCCTTTGTTCCAGGTTCGAATCCTGGTCCGGCAACTATACTATAGGACTAAGAAAAAGCCTACTTGACTTATAACAAGAGGGATAATATATAATATCCTAATCTGGTTACTGAACTAACAATACAACCACTAGAAACAGAAGAGGCTTCATTTCAATTAAGGCAAGCAGCTGCCAGCAAACTTACAAAGGAAAACTTTGCTCCGTTTGCAGAAGGGTTAAACTTGCCACCGTTGCCAAATCCACTCGATCATACCTTCAAGGATGCGGTTATGGTTTATCAAGTTTTTAAAATGAATAAAAAATGGGATGAACAACAAAGGGATGCCCTCCTGTCTTCTGTTCCAGAGATTCATTCAGCCGCCTGGAAACGCTGGCAAGAATTAGAAGAGCAAGTTGCTCTTTACTCCCGAATTAACACTGTGGCTAAGAATTTGCTGGCTACACCTGAAGCGGTGAGGATATTAGAAGAGGTCAGGGAAAAATATCGTCAGGCTGATAGGCAATTTGCCAGTTTAGACGGCAGCAGATTGGAGGGAATGCCGGCAATGATTGAACGGGTGGCTTTAAGATTGAGTTATTTTAGCGGTTGTCAGGTTGGGACAGATGTAGATATGACCTTGTCCACTGGCGATAATGACTATCTGGCTTTTATTTTAGGGAACCCTCAACTAGAAAATATAATGAAAAAAAACAGCCGTGATGCTTTTCCCTGGGCGGTTGCCCGCTACGTGCGTGAACCATTATTGACTCTGCAAGAAAATTTTTGGAGGATCGGGAAAAAAATGAAAATGAGGCCGGGGGTGCCTGAGTTTTTTCAACTGGCACAAAAAAAAGCGATGCCGATCACGATTATTTCTGCTCAGTTCCGGCCAATTGTTGAAGGCTTTCTGGCTGATAAAATACCGGAAGTCTTAAAAAGAGCGAGAATTAATGCCATTGACGCTAATGATATCAGCGCCAGCGATAAAAGTACGGTGACCGCCCAGTCGGTTTTAACTAATCCTGATCAGGCCATGCTGCTTTATTTTGACGGATTGACTGATGCTGGCTGTTTCCAAGGGTCGGCCGCAGGTTTATCTGCCTGTGCTTTTATCCTTGAAGGGAGTGAGGTGGAGAATACCGTGAGGGCTTCAGGTATGCCTTTTTTTACTTTTAGAGATTTTCACGACAACACCCGGATTTTGGAAGAAATTCTGGAACGGAAGGCGGAACGGCAAAGAACGGAGGCAAACCTATGAAACAAGTTACTTGTTTTGGTGAACTGTTAATTGATATGATCGCTCTGAACCCGGGCAGTTTAGTGGAGTCAGAAGGGTTTTTGAAAAAGTTTGGCGGCGCGCCGGCGAATACGGCTTCCGGCTTGGCCAAGCTGGGACTGCCGGTGAGTTTTATCGGCAAGGTGGGGCAGGACCCGTTCGGATATTTTTTAAGACAGTCACTGGAAGATTATCGAGTTAATACGAAGAATTTGATTATGAGCGAGACCGGAACCACGACTTTGGCTTTAGTTTCTCTGACGAAACAAGGCGACCGAGATTTTTTCTTTATCCGGGGAGTGCATGACAAAATTTTACCTAGTGAAGTGGATTTGCCAAGAAATACCGGAATTTTTCACTTCGGCAGTTTAACCCAAACGACCACGCCGGCCAGCAAGGCCACAGACAAATTGATCAGCCAGGCGATCAAAGCCAAAGCGATTATATCTTATGACCCGAATATCAGGGAGTTTTTATGGGGTGATTTGAAACGGGCCAAACTGGTAGTGTTGGATACAGCGAAAAAAGTCAATGTTTTAAAAGTAAATGAAGAAGAGGCTGAACTTTTGAGCGGAAGCAAAAATCTTCAGCCGGCGGCGCAAAAATTGTATCGGGACAGTTTAGATATCTTGATTATCACTTTGGCCAGCCGAGGTTGTTATTATAAAACTAAAAATTATGAAGGTTTGGTCCCGACTATTAAAGTTAAAGTAGTGGATACGACCGGCGCCGGCGATGCTTTTAATGCCGGATTTATTTCCGGATTGTATGAAGCGAAGAAGCGCGCTTCAGAGTTGTCTAATATAGAATTGGAAAAAATTCTTAGGCGGGCGGTAATTATTGGAACTTTGACGACCACGAAAAAAGGCGCAGTGACCGCCTTTCCTTCAAAAGCAGAAATTCTTAAATATTTATAATGAAGCAGTGCAGATTTAAATTTTTAGGTCAAAAATTTTCAGTAGTTTCGGAAAAAGACTATAACCAAATGCTGCGGCAAATAATTAGTTTGAGTAAAGAAAAGTATAAGTTTAAAATTAAGACTCCCCTATTTAACCAAGAAATTAAGTTAATTAAAGCCAAAAAACATTTAAGCGAGCCTACTTTATGGGGCGGCGTTAATTTAAAAAAGGTAGATGTGGGGAAAGATTATATTAAAAAGTTATTGGTAATCAGAAAATACGGTATTTTGGGTTATGAGTATCATAAGAAAAAAATAGAGAGATTAAAAATTTTAGAAGGTTATTGTTTAGTGAATTTTAAACTAGCAAAACCGGGCAATAGATTTAAATATGCGCCCGGCCGGGAGCACGGGGTCATCGCTTTGACAAACTGCGTGATCGAAGAACAGTCGACCAATGACTTAGACGACTTGATTTTTATCTTTAATTCAAAGCAGGTTATTTAGTTTTTTTGCCTGATTGGAGACTGGCTTGATAAAGTTTTTCCACTTTGGCCCAGTAGTGCATGTTACTATCTAAGTCGTCTAATCCTGCGGGCAGATCAACTTTTATTACTGCCCGTTGTCCAGGCAGTCTGTCTGTGGAAAATTCATCGGAACGAAACTTGATTTCATCTTGGGTATTGTTTTTTCCTATTACAGTCAAATTGCCGCCGAGCGACTCGGCTGCTTGTTGATGAAATGGCACTTTAGCTAGGTCAATGACAATTGCTTCAATAGACAGCATGATGTCAGTATTTTCCCATAAATTAATTAAAAGTCAAATTGTTTGGTGTTGACAAAGGTGCCTGTATTGAGAAAATAAGTTTTGATAGATCTGGACATTTTTTTCGTGGGGATAGAGATAGTCAATGGGGGTAATGACTTTTTTATAAA
>PEUF01000028.1:0-12430 GCA_002780795.1 Candidatus Roizmanbacteria bacterium CG02_land_8_20_14_3_00_36_15
GATGGCAGAATACCATCGGGGTTGGTTTCGAGTTCGTTTACCCCGAAAAATTTGTGAAACAAATTTATTTGGGGAGTCTCGACGGGCTCACAAGACTTAGTTTCTTAGTAAACGCTGGAGAACTTCGTAAATATCTTTTCGGTGACCAATAAGGATAATGTAGATTTGGTCAGAAGTTTTCTGATAGACGATTCGATAATCGCCGACTCTGACTCGGAAAATATTATTATATCCATGAAGTTTCTCCGGTATTAACTTCTCCCTTTCTCTTTTAAACGATCTTATCTTTTGAACAACAGCGATTTGGTCAATTTTAGGAAGTTTTTTTAATCTTTTTTCTGCTTGAGAAGAAATAATGATTTTCATAAAAATTTATCAAATCCCAAGCTGCAAAGCCACTTTTTCAAAATCATGACCTTTTTTAAAATCAGTTTGCTCAACTGCTTTTCGATCAGTATAGTCTTCAATATAATCAACTATTTTTTCAAATAAATCCTTACCGACCAAGTAAGCTTTGACTTTATTCCTTTTCTCGACCGCCACCGGATAATCTCCGGCTAGATTAATGACTTTTGAAGGGTTAATTTTTAGTTGGGAAATAGAAATAGTATTCATATATGAAAATATTAGTCTATATTTAATCTTTTGTCAAGAGCTATTAACTGGTCTTTCTAAAAGTCCATTCGCTAGCGAGCGACGTTTTTCATCCAAGTCTCGAAATCTTTTTTCGCCACCGTTTCCAGATAGTGAGCGGTGCCGTTTTTAATTTCAAATAAAATCCGCCAATGACGGGTTTTAATTTCCATCACCGGTAGCCCATTTGGGCTAAGATGACCAAGGATAAATTTACCATGTCTTAGACCGGTCTGGTATCTCTGGATAGCGTTTTCCAGCTCTTTTCGCGTTCTACCATCTTGTGATTGAAAAGCGTTTTTAGCAATAGCTAGCGGATATTGATTAGGTCTGATATCGGTGGTGGCGGCCTTTATCGTCACCGTACTAATCGGCTCTGCGACCGGACTCAGACGCGGGCGTTTATCCGGTCCACGTTCAGGTTGTGCTACCCCCCTTGGTTTTATTACCACAGGGACAGATGGGGAAGAAGGTTCTTGTTGTCTCGGTTCTGTTGCTAAGCGAGGTGTTTGTAGCCGATCCCGTTCATCTTTCATAATCTCATAAATAGTCATAATCAAGCGATCATCTGTAAGTTTTGATGTTGTGTAAGGGTCAATTGTGTTTGGAGAGGCTAAAATGCGTTGGCCGGTATCGTGAACAACAATTATCACATAAGGACTTAGTTGTGCTCGGCTAAATCTAAATAAAAGATGATAACTATGGTAACCAAACAAATTTTTTTCTTTGGGAGACGTCAGGACAATCCGAGTAATATTTTCAGGAAACCCCAGCCGTCTTAATTCATTTTGGTCTCTGATAATAAAAAATGAGGCATCATCATCCAGCGGTAATGGCCCCTCGAGTTGGCGATGACTGTCTCTTATTTGAGGAAGTAATGTTTGTGGTAAATCTTCCGTCGCTGGGAGAGGAATCGATTTAAGATTGTCTTCTAACTCCTTTGAAGTTAAGAGAATATAAGGAACTTTTTTTCTAATAATACCAATACAGGTTTGGGCCAGATTTTCGTACCACGGATCATCTTCATCCTCGGCCGTGTTAAAAAGATCTCTTAACCAAGGGATGACGTCGGTATAATTCGTTATATCTTCACCGATTATACGATAAGAAAGTAGTCCTAAGACCAGCTCCGAACCAAATTTTTGTTCCAGTAGTTTTATATAGGCGACGGCTTGTTCTTGAGCCGGATGATCGGAATTAGCGGTGACTCGTAGGAGACGATCGCCAAAATCGGACAAAAGGTAAAAAAAATGGCTCGCGTGGGTTTTCTCCTTATTTTTTTGGGGAAAGCTAAGACCTTTTTCGAAAGTTGCTGGTTGGAGGTTACTGAACGTTTTTTTTATCTCGGCTTGGGGTTGGGTGAAGATATAGAATGGGATAAACGATTGATTGTCATCAAAAAATTTTTTCTGGAGTTCATATAAAAAGTTAAGAAGAAGACTAAATTCATTATCATCTAATGACATGGGAGACCCGTGCCGTTCTTTATTACTAACGATTTCCTTCAAAAGATCGAATAAAGATAATGACTTTTTTTGCCCTATTTGGGGATAGGCGAGGCCAGGTTGAATTTCCTCCTGCAGGTTAAGTGAGGCCTCAAGCCATACAGGCATGTATTCTCGGACATAATCTTGACAATCTGAAGAAAGCGATTGTCCTTGTTTACTACTTAAAATCTCTTCAATTGCAGCGACGGCGGCCAATTCGGTATAGTATTGATGTATAGCCGACCTGTCCATTATAATACTTGTTCGCAAGGTATCTTCTCTAGCCACTACTTCACGAGTCCTTAACCTTTGTTTTGCGGCATCGGCAATACCTTTTGTCGCCGCCGTCAGAGTCTGAAACTGTTCGGATCTGAGTTTTGAACGTAGTTCCGTTGGATACAACTGATCAGCTGACATTTCTGCCATAGGTTAACAAAATCAATCCTTCTATTTTACAACATTTTAATTGAATTAAATTAAATTTGGTTCCTTTTATATTACAATAGATCTTATGGTTAAAAATATAATCCAGCGGGAGATGTCTCATTTTTTTGCTCTGTCAAAAAAAGCTCAGAGGCTTTTGATCTCTTATTTTTTTTATGGTTTAGCTAATCCTCTGGTCTTTACTTTTATTAACGCCTATATTTTTAGACAGCGCGTCAATATCCTCAACTTCATTATCTACTACTTTGGTTTTTTTGTGGGGATTCCTTTGATGTTTTATATTAATGGATTACTTTTAGCAAAAAGAATCAAGATTGTTATACTTTATTTTCTTGGTACGATATTGATGGGTATCAGCCCTCTGATTGTAGTTTTCTATCCTCATATAAACTTTTTTCATTATTTTATTTTAGGTTTCATCGCCGGCCTTGGTACCGGTTTTCACTGGGCTAATCGTAGCTATTTCAATCAAAAAGAAACCCAAAGCCATAATCGCGGTTATTTTTTGAGCCTGAATTTTTCCTCGGACACCATTACTTCGGTCATCATTTCTTTTTTGGCCGGGTGGTTGATTGTTCTTGGATTTAGATACCAAGCGCTAATGATTATTGGTTTTCTTTTTCTTTTAATATGCGGCAGCCTAATGATAGGCGTTCCCTATGAGACGCCCAAAATCAAAAAATTTATTATCAATATTATTTCGCCAGAATGGTGGGGTGTCAGATTTATCCAATTTGGTAACGGTTTAGTTGAAGGCATCACATTCTTTTTTATCGCTTTACTGATTTTATCTAAACTGGGAAATGAAGGAGCGTTAGGTACCTTAAGTGCTTTAATGTCGTTAATCTCGGCGGCGGGAATTTATATCTATGGTCGAAAGGTAAGAGTCCATCACCAGCTACCGACATATCTTTATACCGTTATCGTTGGAGTAATCTTATCATTATTTTTAGCCTTGTTTTTTAATAAGTTAGGAGTAACCGTCTATGTTTTATTAGACGGAGTCGTATTGAGTTTTTTATGGCTTACTGTTGGGCCTATAACGATGAATGTTATCGATAGACAGACTATTCAAGAAAAAGGAGGAAAGTATGTTTATATTGTTGATGCGGAAACGTTTTTAAATATCGGCCGTATCCTTTCGTTAACGATCTGTCTTCTATTGACTTTATTTTTTAATCAAAATATGGCCCTGCGTTTTTCTCCCATTCTTCTTAATTTTTTGTTATTGGTCATGCTTCTATTTTCGTTTAAAAAGCTAAAATCCTGGGAGTTTTGATCTAAGTTTTTGACTGATTTTAATTTGAGTTTAAATAAATAATTTTTGTTAAAATTAACGAATGCAGTTTAAATTCTTTACTTTAACAAACGGTCTTCGTATTGTTCTTATTGATACCGGGGCTTTTCCGACGTTGACAGCGCTTCTTTTAGTGGGGACGGGTTCACGTTATGAGAATAAAAAAAATAACGGCATTGCTCACTTTTTTGAGCACATGGTTTTTAAAGGCAGTAAAAAATATCCCAGCGCTTTGAAGATCTCGACCATCCTTGACGGGTTAGGGAGTGAAAATAATGCCTTTACTACTAAGGACTACACCGGTTATTGGATCAAATCTCCCAGCAAACATTTTCCTATTCTGGTCGACATTTTATCGGAAATGGTTTTAAACCCTCTTTTGTTGGAGAAGGAAATCAAACGAGAAAAAGGGGTAATTATTGAGGAAATTAATATGTATGAAGACACGCCACAGTATAAGGTTTGGGATCTATTTGAGGGTTTGCTTTATCCCAACAACCCCCTAGGTTATGATACCATCGGAAAAAAAGAAACTGTAGGTAGATTTTCACGTCAGACGTTTTTAGATTACGTGAATCGTTATTATCAACCAAATAATGCAATTTTAGTAGTGGCTGGCGGGTTATTACAAAATCAAAACGACAAATTAAAATTAGAAAATTATTTAGAGATTATTGAAAAAAAATTTAAAAACTGGGAAAAAAGGAAACTTAATATGTTTAATAAATTTTATGAAAAACAAACTAAACCCGCAGTTTCAATTCATCATAAAAAAACCGAACAAGCACACTTAGTTTTGGGTTTCCATGGTTTGGCTAGGGGCGATAAAAACAGATATGTTCAAACAGTATTAATGACAGTATTAGGTGGAGGAATGTCATCAAGGTTGTTTTACGAAGTAAGGGAACGGCGCGGGCTTTGTTATTATATTCAATCTGGAGGAGAGAGTTTTGCTGAAACCGGATATGTTTACACGCGGGCCGGTTTAAACCTTGACCTAAATAAGGTCAAGGAAGCGATGAAAATTATCTTCAACGAACATCAAAAAATTAGTCAAGGAAGATTGACAGATGAAGAAACTAACAAAGCCAAAGAGATGCTAAAAGGAAGATTGCTTTTGTCTTTGGAAGATTCTAATAACCTAGCTACCTTTGTTGGTAAGCGGTTATTATTGGAGAATAAACTAGAACCCCCGGAGGAAATTATTAAAAAAATAGACCAAGTGACCAAAAACCAAATGGTTAATTTAGCAAAAAAATTATTCGTTAAAAGCGAACTCAATCTAGCGGTGATAGGTCCGTTTCAACAAGATAGTTTTAAAGGAATATGATTTTCTTAATCTTTTTGAGTATTTTTATACTTGGAGCGGCAATAGGTTCCTTTTTAAATGTTCTAATTGGTCGGTTACCTAAAGGAGAAAAAATCACCGGTCGTTCACATTGCGACCATTGTCGAAAAAAACTTCGTTGGTACGATCTGATTCCGATTTTGTCATTTTTTATCTTAGATAGAAAGTGTCGGTATTGTCACAAAAAATTAAGCTGGCAGTATCCAATAGTTGAAATAATTACGGGAATATCATTTGTTTTAATCACCAATTACCAAATTCCAATCACCAGACAATTTTCAAACATTCGGTCATTGGGAAATTGGTCATTGTTTGGTTATTGGTTATTAGTTATTGGTTTACTTTCTTCTTTCATCGTTATTTTTTTCTCCGACCTCAAATATCATTTAATATCGGATTACGTTTTAATAACTTTGTTTATTTTTTCTTTTTTCTATAAACTTTTTAACAATGTAACAATTCAACAATTTAGCAATTTTTTTCTTTCCGGTTTAATCGTCGCTTTACCAATCTTTCTGATTTATTATTTCTCAAAAGAGCGCGCCATGGGTTTGGGCGATGTCTATCTGTCGACGATCATTGGTTTTCTTCTCGGTTGGAAGAGGGGATACTTAGCCCTATATATTGCCGTTATTACCGGGGCGATTTTTGGGTTGGTGTTAATAGTCTTGAAAAAGAAAAAACTACAAAGTAAAATTGCCTTCGGACCGTTTATTGTCATTGGTACAATAGTTATGTTATTTTGGGGAGAGAAAATCATGGAGATAATAAAGAAGATATACGGATTTTAAAGTCAAAACTCAAAAGTTAGAATTCAAAAGTTCAAGTGAAAAGTCATCCCGATTTAATCGGGATTAATTTTGACTTGCATTTTTGACTTTTGCCTTTTTAATTTTAACTTATGAAAAAAAAGTACATCGTCTACGTCGGTGTGGTTGGTCAGATTGCTTGTGGAAAAGGAGTACTGGTTGATTACCTTATCAAAAAACTTGGTTTTGTTTCTTTTTCTTTATCATCAATTCTTCATGATGAGCTTGAAAAAAAAGAGATACAGGAGTTTACCCGAAAAACCCTTCAGGATATGGGAGATCGGCTTAGAAAAAGATATGGTGATGATATTTTAGCCCGGCGAGCTATAAAGATCTTAAAAAAACAAAAACAGCACCATGTGGCAATTGAAGGAATCAGAAATCCGGGCGAAATAGAATTTCTCAAAAAAAATCCCAGTTTTATTTTAATCGGCGTTAAAGCCAAACGAGAACTTCGTTTCAAAAGATTATTACAGCGAGCTAAACCATGGGATCCACTAAACTGGAACGATTTTGTGAGGGTTGATCGGCGAGATTTGGGGGTTGGCCAAAAAAAATCCGGTCAACAAGTGGGAAAATGCCTGGCTTACTGTGACTATGTATTGACCAATAATAAAGACCCAAAAGATTTTCATAGAAAAGTAAAAGAGTTGATGAGGCGAGTCTTCAAACTAAATGGTGTTAGACATTAAACATAAACTTTTCCCCAGCTAGTTCGTAGTTAAACAATTCTTCTGGTTTGAACCAGACTTTGATTTCTTTTTCACCGTCCTCGACAGTGTCTGAAGCGTGAAAAACATTTCTTAAAGGCCGGTTTTGCTCGTTGGCCAAATCAATCGTATCATGGGAAAAATCACCGCGAATTGTTCCGGGATTGGCTAAGACAGGAATCGTGTTGCCGGAAAGTTTACGACAGATTTCAATACATTCATAGCCTTCTAAAGCCATAATAAATAGGGGAGACTCCTGAAGATAATCAGTTAGCCATTTTTTTATTGTCCGTCCGATTTGAATCGCATCATCGGTTCCGAAAACTTTTTTCGCGTCCAGTCCCTTTTTCGCATAATTAGTCAACGTCCGTTCGCCGACTTTTTTAAACCAAGCCTCGGTTTCCGGATAAAGAGCAACGATCCGTTCTTTACTGGCCCAATCGAATTTTAGGCCGATAGTTTTAAGACCAACTTGTTCAAAACGGGAAACGATTTTACCGATGAGACCACGTTGAACACCGTCGGGCTTAATTATTATTAAGGCGCGTTGTTTATTCATAGCGCAATTTGATATGCTCGATACACAAATTTTTTGTCTCCGTGAGCGTGCTCTCCTTCGACAAGCTCAGGATGCGCACCTCTCAAGTCGCAAAAAATTTGGTATCTTCGCTTATTTCAAATACAATTCGTCTATTTCCCTTTCATAACTTTTAAAATCCGTTTTTCCAAACCAATACTTAATTTCTCTTTCCGCTTCTTCTTTATTTCCTGATGCGTGGACAAAGGTTTTTACCACTCGATCAAGTGATGAGGAAAGAGTAGAGGAGTCAAACGAATAATCCGAGTGCAGTGTTCCAGTTTGAGCCAATAAAGGGATGGTGTGACCGCGTAATTTTCTCGCTATTTGAATCGCGTCTGGCCCCTGCCAAACCATGACGATGATCGGCCCCTCCATCCAATATTTAATTAAACGGTCGTAAACAAATTGGCCCAGCTTATCTGGGTCGTCTGTTTCCATTTTTTCTTTGACATTAACACCTGATTGTTTAAAAGAAGACAAGGTTTTTTCTCCCATCTCTCTGATCCATTCTTTGGCTCCAGGATAGTGATTTTTAATCACCCGTTTATCCGGTCTTAACATCTTGGCCGCCATTAATTTCAGACCAACGTTTTCAAAGGTCTCGATGATTTTACCGACTAAGCCGCGTTTGAGGGCGTCAGGCTTTATAATAATCAAAGTTCTTTCCATAATTTAAATCCAAATGACAAAATCCAAATTTCAAATCAAGCTCAAAATCCTAAATCCAAATTTTTGAACTTTGGACTTTGGATTTTATTTGTCATTGGACATTTAGATTTTGGATTTCATTATAGATGTTTTGTGTTATTTCTTCAATTCCTTTATTTCCATCAATCCTAACCCACTTCGTCCAGACCTGATTTTTTACCAAACAATCATATTGTTGATAGGTTTTTCTGATAAATTGAAAATCTTTTTCGCGACGATTTTTTTCCTTTGCCTCGCCGAATTTACGTTTAATGGCGATTTCCGGATCAACGTCAAGGTAAAAAACTAAATCGGGTTTTTCGATCTTAAAATCGTTAGCAAACCCTAAAGCTTTTTTTAAGTCGACGCCTTCAAGGATTTGATAACAAAGAGCAGTCGTAAAATATCGGTCGGCGATGACAATCCCAGCTTTTCTTTTTTCTGCAATCAGTTCTTTATCCATCAGAAACTGGAGAGAATAGAGAAGAAACTGTTGCTCTGCGGAAAGATTTTTGTTTTGGTAAAGAAAGTCTTTAATTAGTTTGCCGACATTTCTTTCGTAATCGGGATATTTGACCAAAAAAACAGAGCGTAGTTTTTTTTGGTCATCTAATTTTTCTTTGAGATTCTTCGCCTGTGTTTCGCATCCTGCCCCGTCAATACCTTCGATAACTAGAAACATTTAATGATTATAACTTTTATAACGATTATAATAATTATAATGATTATAACTCAAACTTCAAACCAAGGTTATAAAAGTTTAGCTTTTTTCAAACAAGCTGAGATTATCTACGATTTTACCGTAGAATTCTGTCGTCTTTATGTTGAATTCCGGTCTCGTACAAAAGATCAAATGGAACAATCAGCCCGTTCTGGCAAGCAAAATATTGCCGAAGGATACTTACAAAAAAGTATCGAAGGAAGAATTAAATTAGTTGGTGTAGCTCGCGGATCCCTTGAAGAATTACTAAACGATTATCAGGATTTTTTGAGACAGCATAATCTCAAGCTCTGGGTTAAGGATTCGCCCCAAGCTAAAAAAGTCAGAAGTATGGTTTATAACCATTATAACAATTATAATAATTATAAAATTTATATTAGTCCTGCCGAGTCAGCAGCAAACGTAATGGTTTGTCTTATCAATCAAACCAATCAGCTTTTAGATCAAAAACTTCGCTGGTTAGAGGAAAGATTTGTCAAAGAAGGCGGCTTTCGAGAGAATCTTTTTAAAAAGAGATTGGAGTATCGCCAAGGGAAAAGATAAAAGTTATTATGGTTATAAAAATTATAATTGTTATAATATTTATAAAATTTATAGCTCCTATAGTTCAACGGATAGAACAAGCCCGTCCTAAGGGCAAAATGGTGGTCCAATTCCGCCTAGGAGCACAAATGAAGCATTGTATATGCCTGATCAACAATATCTTTTCTTATTCCTACATAGGTCATTCTTGATTTTCCATCAGGAAATTCACGCACTCCTGATGGTATTATAATTCCAAGTTGTTCTGCCGATTCTAGAATTATTTTAATAGCAGTTGTTTGTTCTTGATTCGGATTCGGGATGTTAAAATACTGAACCGCAATCTCTTCAGCTGAAAGAGGAATAAGATTTCCAGACCTTATTCTTGAACCAATTGTCAAAATACCGTTTAGTCCATCTCCGGGAAATAGTCGATCTCCACCAGTGGGATGCCAATGATTGAAATGTCGAGGCTTAGAGTATGGATATAATTTTCTTGATGGTATTTCTGCAAAATCGAGCATATTAATAATTTTTCTTGTTTCTCCAGGATTTTTTCTAAGTACATCGATCGCGATCTTACGAGAAAATTGAACGGAAAGTCTTTCTCTTAAGGAAGTTTCAATTGGCGTATCAATTATTTGATGTGGGTGACTTTTTATAAATTTACTAATAACGGATTTCATAATAGTTTCGATACAAATAGGTATGGCTTTATTTTTAATTACTTCTTCGGCCTCAACCTCGGTATCAAGCAACGAAAAAATCTTCTTTTCAGGAAATTTATAAGTTAATATCTCTGTTTCAATCAAATTTTTTCTATCATTTTTATAGTAGACAAGTACTGAACTGGCATGATCTGTTACCCTAAAACCTCTTTTTTCAAGACTCGATTTGAGTTTCATTTTATCGTCACGGGCTAAATCAGTAGCCAGACAAATATTTCTATCAGTTGTTTTTAAAACTAAGTCATTAATGACTAAATTATTAAGATAATGAATAGTGGTATTTTTTATCCCCATTGTTTTCACATATTCTTGTGGAGTAAGTTGTTCTGTGAAAAGGGTTTCATCTTTAGATTGAAGGAACAATAATGAAGGCAAAACTTTTTCCTCAGATAAAGACTGCTGAGCCGAATTTAAGCTTAATAGAGCCTGTTCGTCAGCTTCCTTTGAATCACAAAAAACAAATTTATCTTTTGTTTGAGACATAATTATTAAACTTCTTGCACTGGCAGCATTAGCAACATCATATATGTCTTCATCGTGGGGACGATCAGTTTTTATATACAATGGAAAACTAGGCTCTCCCTTAACCTTATTATTAGGTTCATATGGATTCCAGGTTTCTGTGATAAGTATCGAACCATCAACGATTTGTGCGACGGCATTCATAAAAGGTAATCCATGTGGCGCTATTACTATATTATGATCGGCTATTGGTAGGGTTTCGGTGATATTACCAGTTTCAATAATAGTTTCTCTAGTTTTTTCGATTAATTGTCTTAGTTTTTTTCTAGTGCTGGCTTTATCTATTAATTTTCCTCCGCCAACTGTTATTCCAGCGAGCGCCGTCAAACCGGCAATCATTTCTATTATTTGAAGTTCTGGAGTATGGGCAAAAGGCACAAGCTGTTGAGCTAATCCTAATAGATTATTAGAAGCAGCTTCAACCAATCTATTAATCACTGGCGTATGAGGATCAAGAGTGTTAAAGGCGATTACTGTCCTAGTTGCTAATCCAAGCAAACCGATCCCTATAATAGATGCAAGAGTGATTCTTTCCGCTTTCCTATTTTGTTCCATACTAACCATCCACTGAGGAACTGGGACAGATTGACTTGCTTCGGTGATTGTTTGTCTAGGCATATCTTATAGTAAATTATATCACAGATTAGGCTTAAGTGTCAAAAAGTGTGTTACTATAAGGTAATTCAAACTGCTATAATCCTCTAAAGTTATACATTAAATTATTTCTTATGTTTAATATATCCTCTTTTAAAAAACTCTAAGATGTCCGTTGTGTGGAGATAGGACTAGGCGAAACGGGAAGACAACTGCCGGTAAGAAAAGATTTTTCTGTACCAGTTGTCATTATTCATTTATACGTCAGAAACATATTCCTTTAAACTTCTCTGATTTTGTTTTCTTCTACGATTTTATTGTCAACAAAATCAATAAAATTGCTCTTTCTGAAGTTATATTCCTTTCCCGTAAATCCATCTGGCGAAAATTTAAATCTTTTTTAACTATTCTCCCGCCTCTTTTGACTCTCTGTTCTTAATTGACAAAAATGTCAATCCAAAATCAAATACTCACTGGGTTCTTGGAATTGACGGTAAATGGTTACACCGTCAAGGAGCAATTATGATTTACCGTGGTGTAACTCACAAAATTAATCTTTACTGGTCGTATCATTTATCAGAGTCATACTGGGCAATTGAAAAAGATTTTAACCATTTAAATACCATCCTTAAAAACAATCCGCCTGAAGGTGTAATCTCTGATTGGAAAGGAGCCATAGTATCAGCTGTTAATGTTTTTTTGCCACCTATCCCACATCAGCGATGTCTATCTCATGTTCAAAGACAACTGATGACATTTTTATCTTTAAGAAGTCCTATTGCGGCAACAAGAGAATTAAGGTTAGTTGCTAAAATGGTCACCAAAATCAACTCCTACGAAGAGAAAGATTTATGGGTAAAAGCAATTAACAAATGGATTTTAAAATATGATTTTCTTCTTAAAGAAAAAACTAAAGGAGTTGATACTAAAAAGAAATGGTGGTATACCCATGGGAACTTAAGACGAGCGGTTAAACTTTTAACATTTGACGAGAAACATTTGTTTGCCTATCTTAATTATCCATATCTTCCAAAAACCAATAATTCTATCGAAGGCACTAACTCACAAATCAAAACTAAACTATCCAACCACCGTGGAATGAAATCTCCTCAACAGGCAGCTTTTATTTTCTGGCTACTGACTTTTAGAAGAATTAAAAACAGGAAAGATTTAAGACAGCTATGGGATAGATTAAAACCTAAGATTTTTCGTTTTTAAACACACATATTGACACTTAAACTCACAGATTATTAATTTTGTCAAGTACGTACATGGTAAGCATAAGATCTTTAGCTTTAAAATTAATAATATTAAGCTAAAGATAATTGTGCACAAAATTAAACTATTT
>PEUF01000028.1:12471-21390 GCA_002780795.1 Candidatus Roizmanbacteria bacterium CG02_land_8_20_14_3_00_36_15
AACACCTTAATGATTTTGCTACAATTAATTAATGTCCTACACAAAACTAAAAAAATCCCATCTTATTCGTCATCATATTCAAAAAGTTACTTCGAGTGAATATTTACGCGTTTTAATTCTGCGCACGATCGGAAACTTTTTAATAATCTCTTCACTATTAATGATTGCCAAAACATTTTATTTGCCCGTACGTGAAGAAATAAGGTATTTTATTGATACAAAAATCCAAAAGAAGTATATCATTACTGACGTTAGAAATGCCGGAAAAATAACCATAGAACAGCCAAAAGGTTTGCTAGCCAAAGCCCTAAAGTTAAACAATGTTGAGCTTTTGATACCCCAAGATCCTCAATTTAGCATTGTCATTCCGAAGATTGGCGCCAATGCTAGAATACTTCCCAATATTGATACCGCAGATGAACATATTTATCTTACTGCCTTAAATAAAGGCGTGGCCCACGCCTTGGGGACGGCCTTTCCTGGAGAAGGTGGCCACATCTTTCTTTTTGCCCACTCAACCGACTATTTTTGGAATGTAGGCGCATATAACGCCATTTTTTATTTATTGAATAAACTAGAGGATAACGACCAGATAAATATTTACTATCAAGGTCAGCATTATCTTTACCGAGTGATAGGAAAGAGAATTGTTGATCCTTCACAGGTAGAATATCTGACCGGTAAAACCAACCGGGAGTTTTTAACCCTGCAGACCTGCTGGCCACCCGGTACGACTCTCAAGCGTCTATTAATCTTTGCCGTCCGCGTCGCCGATTAATTTAATTAAATTTAATTTCTTGTACTAAAGCCCTCAATATTGATTGTCTTTTTATTTAATACCAACGAGGTAAAGATCTGGTAGTTTGTTTGTCTCCGGATTAAGATTAGCTGAAACAATAATATTCCCGTCTGTGGTAATAATAAAAAAGGGTTTCTCGAATGGCCCAGAATATATAGTCTGTTTATTTACATCGTCATAATCTACGACAGAAAGTTTTTTGTCATCAAAAAAGACTAAATGTTTAGAATCTTGGTACCATTGAATAAGATTTTCACTTTCCTCGATTGAAAAATCAACACTGGAAATCAAATAATTTTTATCTTCTTTTTTATCATATATGAAGAGAGAATTATTTCTCAAAGTTCTATTTTCCTTGGTTTGATTCGCGGCAATAAGCGGAGGTTTAATGATGATTGGTATTTCGAGATTGGTTTTTGCCTGATAGAGCAATTTGGTTTTATCAGGAGAAAAACTAATAATATGGGAAGAGTCGCTGGCGATTTTGGCCATCTCTTTAGGAAACGTTTCCAGTACCTTACCGATCTCTTTGTTTCTTTCCTCTTCCCAAGCTGCTAGGAGAGTTTCTTTTGATAGAGTCACGTCAAATAAGTTTTTATTCTCATTATCCAACGAAAGAAGATAGGCTTTGTTATTATATTGACCACTGTTAAAGTCAAAGATCGCTTCTTTATAATCGGGAGAGAAAAAAACCTCGGTATTGGTGAAATCCAGGTCATTAATCGGTAGATCTTTTTTCAAGATTAGTAGTTTTAAAGGCGGTAGTAAAGAAAGAGGTCTTTTAGCCGCTTCAAAAAGATAAATTCCATCCTTAGTTAAATCATTATTATCAGAAAAAATAATAATTCTTTCTGTTTGGTCGACGGCGATTATTTTCACCACACCCAGGTTTGTTAACGGTGATAATGAGGGGTTGAGGGGAAAGAGTTGAGCGTCAACCGTGTATACTAGTTCGCCTTGAAGTTTAATGCTTTTTGTCCAGGTGGTGTAACCGTCTTTTTTTATGTCAATCTGATAGCTGGCTGGTGGGAGAGTAAGATTAGTGTCGGTGACTCCTTTAAGTTGCCCGTTAATATAAATTTTTCCTGCATTGGGATTTGAGTTAATAGAAAGAATACCGGTAGCCGTTAGCGTTTTTTGTTTATAATTCCAACGATAGCCACGACCATAAGCT
Organism: Candidatus Roizmanbacteria bacterium CG02_land_8_20_14_3_00_36_15; assembly: GCA_002780795.1. Lineage (GTDB taxonomy): Bacteria > Patescibacteriota > Microgenomatia > UBA1406 > GWC2-37-13. Next base: position 14,445 of record PEUF01000028.1, read on the forward strand.
ATTACTAAGCTAAGTAAAGCAACAAAGCCAAGGAAAATTAGCGGTTTAAATATTAATTTCATAATGGTATGAATTTGAGATCTATAATTTGAGCTTTGAGATTTTACCTGAAAATATTATACAATACTATTACTAGTCTGTCGACGGATGATATAATTTGTAATATTAATAATATAATTTGTTATGTTCTTTAAAAGAAAAATCGGTCTTGATTTAGGAACGGCTAACACTTTAGTTTATGTTGCTGGTGAGGGAATTGTTCTTCATGAACCGACGGTGGTTGCCTATTCTTTGGAGGATCAGCGGATCGTGGCCATCGGTGAAGAAGCTAAGGAAATGCTTGGTCGGACTCCGGGAACGATCGTTGCCTCACGACCGATGAAAGAAGGAGTGATCGCTGATTATCGAACCACCTCGGCAATGATTACTTACTTTTTTAAAAAAGCGCTAAAAGGGAGAGTTTTTTGGCCTCAAGTAGTAATCTCGATTCCAGGTGGAGCCTCTCAGGTAGAGAAGCGTGCTGTAGTATCGGCCTGTAAACAGGCAGGTGCATCAGACGTTTATCTAATTGAAGAACCTCTGGCGGCGGCGATCGGGGCGAAGATACCAATTTCTCAGGCCTCTGGCCATATGATCGTTAATATTGGTGGAGGGACGACCGAGGTGGCAATCATTTCCTTAGGTCAGTTAGTGGTTAACAAAACTATTCGAGTAGCTGGAACCAAGTTTGATGAAGCTATTCTTAACCATATGCGGAAAAAACACAATCTGATAATCGGAGAACCGACGGCGGAGAACATAAAAATAAAAATTGGTAATGCTTTACTTGGAGATTATTCAGCCGCTTCCGCCGAAGCTACGGCAGTCGAGGAGAAAACTATGGAGATCAAAGGCCGTGATTTTCAGTCCGGCTTACCCAAAATTTTAATTGTAGGGGAAAAAAGCATTAATGAAGCGCTACAAAAGCCATTAAAACAAATTTTAGAAGGGATTAAAAGTGTTTTATCCCAAACGCCTCCAGAGCTAGCTGCCGACATCGTTGATAAGGGTATTGTCCTAACCGGCGGATCGGCTCTCCTTACCAATATTGAACGTTATATTACTTATTACACTGGTGTCGCTTCTTTTGTAGTTGAAGATCCCTTATTTGCCGTTATCCGCGGCGTCGGGATGACGATTGAAAGTTTAGATAGTTTTAAGGAAGCGATTCGATAAGACCTGTAATAAGTCAAAATTCAAAAGTCAAAAATCAAAATTATAATTCAAAAGTAAAAAGTATTTATATACGACAAAATATAGTATTATTTAAAGTAAATTTAATAGATTTAATATAAAATTAACATTTAGATTTTCATAGAAATAAAAATATTAAATAAAAAATTTGAACAAAAATGACTTTTAACTTTTAACTTTTAACTTTTAACTTTTCCTATAATAAATATGACCTTTGTTAATAAAAATAAAATTCTAGGAATATTAATTACTAAACAATCTAAAAAAGATATCCTAGAGAAAATTAAAAAGTACTTTATTAACCCTAATGGTTTTTTGCATATTGTTTCTCTTAACCCGGAGAACATCATTATGGCTCAGGAGGATAAAAACTTTAAAAAGGTTATCGAAGCAGCCCAAATCAAAATAATTGATGGAATAGGGGTTGTTATAGCGGGACGAATACTAAAGATTGAACTAGAGCGAATAGCCGGTGTTGATTTGATGTTAGAGTTGATAAAGATAGCATCACAAGAACGCCTAAGATTGCTGCTCATTGGAGGGAAACCAAATTTAGCAAACTCACTTGCGAACTGCTATCAGAACCAATCCCCTCAGGCTTATTTCAAAGGAATCTATGGGATAAAGGATATTAAAAATCCCCAGAAAAAAGAAGAGCAAGAGATTTTCTCAATAGTCGCCGACTTTAAGCCCCATATTGTCTTGGTGGCTTTTGGCTCACCTGATCAGGAGTTGTGGTTATATCGTCACCGCGACCAGTTTAAAAATTGTCTTTGTATGGGGGTGGGTGGAGCCTTTGACTATTTAAGTGGTAGCATTATTCGTGCACCTGGATTTTTAAGAAAAATTGGTCTTGAGTGGTTATTCCGTTTACTCAAGCAACCATGGAGATGGAGAAGGCAATTAAGATTGATTAAGTTTTTATGGCTGGTAGTTAAGCAGAAGCTTGGAATTATCGAATAATATCAAATCAATCTAAAAATGAGAGGATAGATTAATAATGAAACAATTGAATAATAAAACCCGCCTTTGCCAAGGCTACGGCGGGCAAGCAATTAAAATTATTAAATATTTCTCCTTCTTCCAATATCCTCCCACTTTTGACGAGATTTACACCTTTTTTTCCAAAAAAACCTCAAAAAAGGCCCTTAAAACAGCAATTTTAAAATTGGAGCAACAGAAAAAGATAAAAAGAATTATAAATTGTAAATTGAAAATTGAAAATTGTTCGAGATATACTGTAGGGGAGTATACTACTCGCCCTCCGGCGAGTAAATTTCAAATTGAAGAATACAGAGAGAAATACTTTCGTTCAAAAAAGAAACTAAATAATTGGCGATTTAAATTATATATAAAACTCTTGTCTTTTTTCCCTCAAATTAAACTAGTTGGTCTTTCCGGGTCGATTTCGATGATGAATGCAACCGAAAATGATGATGTCGATTTATTTATTATTACAACGAACAATCGTCTGTTTACCGGGAGGTTGATTACCTTAGTTTTGGCCGAGACTTTAGGATTACGTCGCCGCCGGCACCTTGATAAACGATTGACCGACGACAATGTAACAATAGAACAATGTAACAATCTAAATAGAAATAAAGTTTGTCTTAACCTTTTTTTCGACGAATCCAATCTCGCTGTACCTAAATTTAAGCAGTCAGAGTACGTTGGTCATGAGGTGCTGCAGATGAAACCATTAATCAGTAAAGATAAAGCTTATGTAAGATTTTTAGAAGCTAATGGGTGGATATATAGATTGTTTCCGAATTCTAAATCCAAAATCCAACGCTCAAATATCAAATCAAATCCAAAGCTCAAGGTTCAAAAATTTAGATTTTTGATTTTGAGCTTGATTTGTCATTTAAATTTTGTCATTTGGATTTCCAATAAAATAGAATCTTCAGTCAAAAACCTTCAACTTTCCCTAATTAGAAGGCACCAAACTACTGAAATCATTACCGACACCCAGCTCTGGTTCCATCCCGAAGATTTTGAAAAGAAGTTGTCTATTTTATAGTGAGTATTGATTACTATAGGGTAAGATGATAAAATTGGTCCTATGGCAGAAACTGAACCTATTCCACCAAGTAGAATGCGTAATATTTGGGAGGTGGCAGAGAGCAGTTTTATGCAAAGACTTCAGGATTCAGGCACCCTTCTTTTCCAGTTAGAGATAATCAAAGCTATTAAAGAGGTTGGTGGACAGGTATTGGGTAAAAATATAAGAGCAGTGGCTGATTATAACGGTAGACGTCGTCCTGGAACAACGGTCACTCTAACAGATATTTTAGCCGAATATCCCACCCTATCTACAGCTCTAAGTGAAAGTAGGATTACTGAAGATGAAATAAGCAGTGGCGCAAAACATATTCATTATATCGATGACCCAGCCGGATTAGAAAGTACAGCATATTTATTACCAGCTCATCTTAAAACTGGAGACGGAGTTCTGTCTCTTACACCGGAACAAAGAGTTAATTTAGATAATGTTGAGTTAAAAGAGATATCTTTAAGAGCTGATGAAATTGATCCCGTTGTAAAAAGTAATTGGAGGTTGTGGAATAAATTAGCTTTTTATTTTCAGTTAAAGATAGATGAAAGAATTAGTACCGCCGAGGACTTTCTAACTTTAGCAGAAAAAAACGGTTATACGATAGTATTATTACGATGTGCCAGGCAAGCATTTAATTTTTGGGTGAAAGAACCAAGATTAATAGACCATAGTGGACGTGATCTTGGAGGAAAGATTGAAGTTCATGGTGTCTCCTTATTCCAAGGAGCAACGACGGAGTTTCCAGCGCGGGTGATCATAGGATATTATGTGTCGCGTATATGGTCAAAGCGAAGCATGCTAGTTGTTAATGAGAAACTAGAAGAGTTAAAAGAAGCAGTATAATAATCGCTTATCAAGCAGAGTCAGCAGCTATGAAGAATCCGTTTAGTGGAGGATTGGTTTCTGGAGGTTAAATTTGTTCAAATTAAAACAGCCTTCCTTGATTAGATACAGGCAAAAGCGATGGATTAGCGATGGCGATCTGCCTAAAAGCCTCTTCATACGAAGGCGCTCCATTGGCAAGTAATTGATCTAATAATGAAAGATACGTTTTTATTGATAATCCTCGTTCATAAACTTCCTTATAGTTTCTAAACCGTCCCTGTGGAATTAACTGGTCGCCAAACTCATCAGGTCGGCCCCCTCACAACTTCTCAACAACAGCGCAGGGAACGATTTTTAATCTTGGGCCAAACACAATCAGCATTCTCGATAAATGTTCGACGGTTGTTTCATCAGGAAGTATAAAACAATTAGTTGGAGCGCTCGTTCGAAGTTTGTTACTGAAAATATAATAATAAGCCCGATAGAATATTGACGCTTTAGCGTGAAGAACATCGGCCAAAAAAACTATTTGATCATCGTAATAGGGGGGAGGAATAAATACAGGGTTACCCGTTTCTCTAAAAAGTACCAACTGATCAAGAAAATATTGTAACTCCCCTTGTTCTCTTAGATCGAAATTTAGAGGAAGTGGATTAATATTTTTTTGTTCGGGTAACCAAGGTAAATATACCTGTCCTAACATGCGGTCATCTATTAGGTCATTTTCCAATCTGACTATCTCTTGACTCATAAACTAGACAACATTATATATAATATTTTTTAATGAGTGAAGTTACTAGTATTGCTGAGAGCTCTTTGACAGATCCGTTTTTAGAAAAAGCTTTGGCGGCTAACTTTTCTAACGTCGTTTTTTTCCCCAGCGCATCGGCACTTGAGTTGATGGTAGGATTCTATGTCGACGTTTTAACCAAAGGAGAAAAAAAAGCCTATCACTGGGTTTGATGCAGCGGGATTTTGTTACCAGTAAGACAGTTTTTCCTTTAGAAGTAGGGCGTTTTCACAAACGTTTGAAAAAAGCCGGTTTTCCTTTAGCCGGATTAGATATTGTTAAAGATTTCCGCAGCCAATCTTTCCAGATAGAAGATTACGGAAAGATGGTTAGTGAAGAAATGACAAAACTAGCAGAAAGAGACAATTTAAACATTGTTATTGCCAATAGTGTAGGAACAATATCTACTTTACTGGCCGTTGCTTCGAAGATACAAAAAGCACGTCAAAACGGTTTTAACTCCCAATTAGATAACCTTCCTGCCGAATTCAGATTACCGAAAATGCTCATTTTAGTTGATCCGATCTTTGACGGTTTGACAACCGTAGCCCAGACATATCTTGAAAAGTTAAAGGAAATTTACCACTATAAAGATATTCCTGGCCTAAAAGAACTATACGCCGACTCAGAATTTCTTTCTCAGTTCAGGTGGTTGATTGATGAGGTAAAGGATGATTTGTCTTTGACTGTTTGTTTAAACGGTCAGGCGGGAGAAAACTTCGTTGCCTGCCCATTTGCCGCAGTGAAAAAAACAAGGTTTGACGCGCTAGCAAAAAAATTAGGAATAGATCGGAGGATTGAAGAAGAATTTGCCGTAAATCTTCAAGGTAATGATGGTATGTGTAGAGAGGGGACAGTCAAAGCTTTTTGGCCTAAAAGTAGATGGCTCAAAAGCCCTATAAATAAAATAGGAGGCGATTTAATGTTAGCTTTGTTTAAGAAAGCGAGTAAATTATCTGTAAATCGGACGTGAAAGTTTCTTCAAGGCAATAAAAAGAAGCAGTGAAATGATTGATTCGAGGAGCTAGAGTGATTATAAAGACAAAAATAGCTTCATTATGTATTATTTTACCATTTCAGTCTCTTTTCAGGAAAAGAAGAGTATTCTTAAATAAGAAAGGAGATGATTATTTATGATGAATAATAAACATTGTTGCTATTGCCATTGTAATTCATTTTCACGATTGACACGGTTATAGAATTAGTATTTAATTGTCTTAATTATGAGAACATATTCTATGACCGATACCATTAAGTTATTCAAAGAACGAGAGATCGATCTTTTTACTCTTGACGATTTCGGCCGATTACTTGACATCAAAAACCAAAACACTATTTATAAAAAAATTCAACGCTTGGAGAAAAAGGCCATTGTCAGAAAACTTATCAAAGGAAAGTATTGGTTTAGTCTTAGTCGCTTTAATGATTTCAAAACTGCCAATTTTTTGTTTCAACCATCATATATTTCTCTTGAGTCAGCTCTATCTTTTTACGGAATTATCACTGGTTTTACTTATAAAATAACTTCCCTTACAACTAATAAACCACGATCGTTTATTTTTGATAATAAAGATTTCTTTTACAGTCACATCAATCCGGATTTTTTCTGGGGGTATGAGAAAAAAGAGGATTTTTTAATTGCCGAAAAAGAAAAAGCCCTTCTTGATTTTTTATATTTTCATACCAAAGGATTAAGAACGCTTGACAAGGAAGAAATGGATTTTTCAGAAATAAACAAAAAAAAATTGATTGTTTATGGAAAAAGATTTGAAAATAATAAACTATTAAAAATTATTAATGAAGAAATTTTATGATTACAAAAAAACAGGCGGAGGATTTGGCAAAATATTACCAGATTGACGAACTCACCATTATCAGAGAATATCTGCAAATTTTATTTTTGAGCTATCTTTACAAAGAAAAACAGGCTGATAAAATTTATTTTAAAGGCGGGACAGCCATAAGGCTTCTTTTTGGCTCCTCTCGTTTTTCCGAAGACTTGGATTTTTCCACACCGCTTTCAAAAACAGAGATTAAGAAAA
>PEUF01000028.1:21415-21697 GCA_002780795.1 Candidatus Roizmanbacteria bacterium CG02_land_8_20_14_3_00_36_15
AGTCGAAAAATCAATCCAGAAAGAGCTTCCCGGTGTTAATATTTTTCCCCTATATACAGGCAAAAAAGGCTTGCGATTTCGATTAAAATACCAAGCGGATGATTATAAATACCCATTAGTTATTAGGCTTGATTTTAACGAAGTTAAGAAGATAGGGAAAAAGAGGCTGACCCCTTTAGTAACAAAGTTTCCGATCGTGATTTTTCCACTGATAATTCATCTTACAGATACGGAGATCTTAGCCGAAAAACTCTGTGCTTTATTAACTCGAGGAAAAGGAAG
>PEUF01000028.1:21721-23492 GCA_002780795.1 Candidatus Roizmanbacteria bacterium CG02_land_8_20_14_3_00_36_15
GACACCAAGTTATTAAAAGAAAAACTAAGAGAAAGAGGGAAAAAATTTAAAAGGGAGAAGTTCTTGAAAAAAATAAAGACCTATCCTCAAAAACAGCTTGTTCGGGATCTTTCCCAATTTTTACCCAGACCGCAAAGAAGAGTTATTACCATGTTAAAAAGCAGTTTGGAAAAGAGTATTTCTAGGAAGTTATTTAATGATTAGTCCAATAATTAATCCTCCAATAGCTCCAATGTCAATAATCAGATTCAATAACTTTCAACGCCCTTAAATAAACATTTTTAACGCCATTATTTTTTTCATTCTTGATTATTTTCAAAAAAATCGGCAGCAGTTTTTTTCTGGTTAGGGAATTATACTTGGCAATCTCGGTTAAACCATAAGCAGCACACCATTTGACAACCGTGCTTTCTTCTTTTGTATTAGGAAGAAGCTTGGAAATGGCTATCTCAACTTTTTCTGGATATTTTTTAGCCAGATTGCCAATCGCTTCCGGCACACCCCATTTAACTCTCGGAGCTTTGTAGTTGACATATTTAACGAGAGTGTCAATATATGGCGCAAGAATTTCCGGGCTTTCTGCCGAAACATGTTTCATCACATCAGCACAGGTGCCCTTATCTACATCAGAGGCGCATTCGAAAAAGTTAATAAACTCCTTGACTGCAATTTTCTTTTTAATTACAGCTTCAACTAACTTTGTCTGTTTTTCCTTGGGCTTAAGCGTCGATCTTAAGATTTGTTCAATTTTATCCATGGATTAATCAATCTGTCCAAAAAGCACCACATAGTTTTTTCCGTAGGCTTTGGCGTATTTCGGGCAGGTGGTGTAGGAAAAATAAAGTTTTTCCAACTTTTGATCTTTACTTTTGACATATTCTTCCATTTCCTTTGCCCATTTTCCTACGTTTTGGTATGGTCCCTCAAAGACTTTGGTTAAAAAAGTTCCGGAAAGAGTCGTCATCTGGGCACCGGGAACATCTTTTGAAACATCAATATAAATATCACAGCCCCAGAGAGATTTTTCACAAAAAAATTATACCATAATCACAATACTAATAGTAATTGCACACCGGGGGTGAGGCTAGGTATGCTATTAGGAATTACTATCTGGGGTTGGTGACAGGGGAGTACCCTGCGGATTTAATGGCCAAAAAGGACTTTTTGTTGGTGTTCTTGTTAAAGTTGGTTTAGGTGGATGGGTTGAGAAGTCCCAGCTGTCTGCTTCGAGCCAACAATCATCTACTAAAATTTCTGGAACTGGATCGTCATTGTCAGTTTCTTGAACAATCCAATATCCTTCAGGAACACTGCATTTTCCAGCTGAATTTGCACCTCGAGCTCCACCTGGTTTAACCCAAATAGTATCTCCCTTGTTAATAATCTCATAAAGATACGGTATACCTTTACAAGCTAAGCCAACTATGGCAATCATTATCATCGCCGTCCCCACTCGAATTATTCGACTTCTTAAAGTTTCTTTTATATTAGGCATATTACCATTATACTATAAGATATTAAAAAAACAAGTTTTTCTAAATAAAATCCTTACCTTTTAAGGTATAACAAATAAATCCAATTATTTTTAGTTATTCTAATTAAATTAATAGTATAATATTTGAAGCGTAGGACGAGTGGCGGAATTGGCATACGCGTACGCTTCAGGAGCGTATCTCGCAAGAGGTGAGGGTTCAACTCCCTCCTCGTCCACTCGTTTTTAAAAGGAGAGGTCGCATAGAGGCCCAGTGCAGAGGTTTGCTAAACCTCCGTC
>PEUF01000012.1 GCA_002780795.1 Candidatus Roizmanbacteria bacterium CG02_land_8_20_14_3_00_36_15
TACGGCAGCAGGGTGTTCGACACAGCAATTTCCCTTACTGGCATAAATGGCCGGACAGTCTGGATTTTCCTGGATGCATCTTTCGTATGTTTCATAACAGTAATTGCACTCGTTTCCGCTATAACAAGCGTATCGGTCAGTGACAGCCACTTTTCTGTTGGGGCTGGCGACGCCGTATTCGTATCCCAAAGGGTAAGGGTTTATTGTTCCCGAAGGTATTAAGAAGGTGACAGCATCCTCATCATACCGGATTCCGCAGGCTCCTTTGACGCACCCGAGTTCTTTACTCTGAAGATCATCAGCATTAGAAAGATTAGCATAAAGATTGTACCATTGAGGGCAGTCGTTTTTTGCTTCTGCCGGTGTTTTTGGGCCGATGAGACCTGGTTTCGCCTCGACATTATAAAGATATTGTTTTTTACTGTGTTGGGGATCACAAGGAAGCTGGCTAAGATACGGAGAGAAAGATGAGAATTGAGGAGGATCGGCTTCATTACCACAGATATGGCAGACCTGGCTAATAACCTTTTTATTTGTCCAGGAACCAAAATACGAATATATATTGACCAAATTAGTATCGGCGTCATAACAAACTTCATCTACTTTTGGGTAACAACCCTTATCATTATAATAATCTTCAAACGCTTTCTGAAGTTCGCTAAGGTCGTGTTTGCGTTTGGCATCATAGGCCTTATTAATCTGGACTATTGGGTTAAAAAAAACTAAGGTGACAACGGCAATAAGGGCGATGAGGCCGATGACGATGAGAAGCTCCATTAAGGTAAATCCTAATGACACAGATTCCACAGATTTTGGAGACACAGATACCACAGAAAATTTGCGATCATTAGTAAGAATGTAGCGTTTAAGGTAAAGTTTTGGAGACCCAAAGTTGACTAAATAGGCAATCTCATATGGAGTTGATTTGAGATAAGAAAAAACCTGCTGTTCCAATTTATTGAAAGTAAATTTAATAGCTTTTATTTCCACAATAATTTTATTATCAATTAAAAAATCAGCTCGATAATTTCCTAATCTTTTTTTGGTTTTTGATGAAATAATTGGAATATCTACCTCTCGTTTATAAGGAATTTTTGCTTCTTCCAATTCTTCAACTAAGGCATTTTGATAAATAATTTCTTTCTGACTATTTCCATAAGCAGATCTTACTTTATACAAAAAGCCGATTATTTTATAAGATAGATCCTTATGAGGAAAAAATTTATCCATATTTTTATTTTACTATATTTAAATCTGTGTAATCTGTGTTTTCATCTGTCGTTTCTGTGTGCTTTTTAGTTAATAATAAGCCCCTAAAGAACTCTTACTTCCTCGCGAGGTTTACATCCTCGCCTCGGAAGAGCGAGTCTTCAGGGCAAGCAATTAAATTTAATTTATTATTAACCAATTGAATTTGATAGGCCATGCTGATGGTGTTGGGGAGGAAATACGGAAATAAGGTTTACAAGAGTTAGGTGTTAGGGGGTAGGTGTTAGGTGGCTGGGAGGAACAAGATTCTTTTTTTGAAACAGTCAATTGATTATTAGTTGAAGAATCAGATGTTGATGTCAAATAAACGAGAGAATCAGTTTTTACATGATCGTTATAAATTATTACTTCAGATTGATTTTCCGGTAAGATACCGATGCCGGCTGAGGCGCTGGCTGTCTCGATGGCTGCGGCATAGAGACCGTTTTTAGCAAAGTTGTCTGAGGCGGCAATTATTGCTGCTGATGGAGTAGCGGGCGTGAACTTTTCAAGAGCCAGGGCTTTGAAGTAAGCTGAACCGGAAGCATCAATAGAGGCGACGTTTTGGCCAAGCTGATTGCTGATGTTGAGTTTAGGGTTATTAGGGGAATTGGGGAGATTGGGGGAGAGATTAACATTAATGTCGTTGCCGTCGTTAAGAGCTCGGATTTCATTCGTGCGGATTCCTCCTTGGGCGATGAGTTCACCACGAGTGGTGATTGAGCCGTCTTTGGCGATGATGACGGCGCCGTCAAAAAGATTGATTTTTTCCAGAGCTGACAATTTGAGTTCCGAGGCAAGGGAAATTATCGAGTTGTTTTCCATTAAAGTTGTACCAACGAGTAAAGAATTGGAAACAGAAACAGTATAAAGATTAGAATTGCCGGTGACGGTGAGATCGGTTAGGGTTATTGGGGAGATTGGGGTGATTAGGGAAGATAAAGAAGAAACGTTGGACAAATTGGTAGTATTGGATAAATTGGTTTGATTGGTTAGGTCTGGAAGGGGCTGGTTTTTAATATCGGCTAAGAGTTTTTGGATGTCGTTAATGTCATTGCTAAATTGTTCCATTGTTCCATTGTTGTTATCACTTTTAGCAATGTAGCCATTTAACAATGTAGCCATTTGATTTATGTTTTCGGACTCAACTTCTTTGGCGACTAATTTTCCTGACAGGCTCGCTTCGCTCGCCTCTAAACTTTTCACTTTTAACTTTTCACTTTTAACTTCTTCAGCGGTGAGTGTGCCGCTGAAGCTGGCATTACCAGCCGAGTCGACCGAGGCGACGGTTTTACCCTCGAGGCCTTTGATGATGAGGCGGGCGAGAGCGCCCTTCGGAAAGGACACAGAATCCACAGAAGGAGACACAGATGCCACAGATTGATCTAGGTTAATAACAAGTTCTTTATCAACAGGTTTTATTTCGTTTGTCTCTAATTTATCTGTGTTTATCTGTGTGCTTTTAAGCTTTTCTGTGGTTATCTGTGTAGTTTCAACAATCGGTGAGACGATTTTTTCCTCAACAAATATCCTCCTAACACCTAACTCATAACTCCTAACTTTTTCAGCAACGATATTTTTAGCAACAACGGTGTTATTAATAACCATATTTTCGGCTTGGATAAATCCAGCTGTCAGTTTAGCAAAAAGAGCTTCATTAGCAGCAATAAACTGATCATATAAGTCGCCAATCAGGGAAAAAACCTGATTATTATCTTTGGCGAACTGGTCGATATTTCCGTCATAAACAACTTCTTTAGTTGAACTGATAGCTGGCTGATTGACAGTTTTGTCGTTTGCCT
>PEUF01000052.1 GCA_002780795.1 Candidatus Roizmanbacteria bacterium CG02_land_8_20_14_3_00_36_15
GAAGTGGTATAATTTAATAAATATGAAGACGATTCATCACAATCTTCCTTCAAAAGAGCGGTTGATTTTGGAGTTATTTCGCATTAAGGCGATTGAGTTTGGTAGATTTAAATTGAAATCAGGAGCGATTTCTCCTTATTATTTAGACCTGCGTCTGCTGGTTTCTTATCCGTATTTACTGGAAGTGGTGGCCGATGTTTTCTGGGAAGAGCTACGGTTAATGCAGTTTGATTTACTGGTTGGGGTTCCTTACGCTGCTATTCCACTGGCAACGATAATTTCCTACAAATATAATCGGCCAATGGTTTTTGTCCGTAAAGAACAAAAACAATATGGAAAAAAGAAACAAATAGAAGGCGTTTTCCACTCAGGACAGACTGCTGTTTTACTTGATGATGTTATTTCCGACGGAAAGAGTAAAGAAGAGACATTAACAGTTTTTAAAAATGACGGTTTAAAAATCAACGACGTCTTGGTGCTTTTGGATCGTCGAAAACAGACTGATAAAAAAGGCGAGATATACGGCTGTAAATTAACAGCCATTTATAATATGTCTGAGGTCATAAAAATCTTATTAAAACACGGATGTATCTCTTCTCTTCTAGAAGAACAAGCAAAAGAGTTTATAAAAACTGGCGATTTGGAATAGAGATAGTTGCAAAAAAGAGAATGTTGTGTTAGAATACGATAACTTAAAAAATATGAACATCTTTGATTCCAAAATGAAAGAAAAGATGATTCTCGATCTTCACGAGGTTCATATTATTGATTTTGGTAAATTCAAACTAAAATCAGACATAATTAGTCCTTATTATATAGACCTTCGTTTATTAGTCACTTTTCCTCATTTGCTTGAACTCGTCAGTGACGTCCTCTGGGAAAAGATTAGATTAAAACCATTTGATTTAATTGCTGGAGTTCCTTATGCTGCTTTACCGATTGCCACCGCTATTTCTCTTCGCTATAACCGCCCGCTTATTTTTATGAGAAAAGAAAAAAAAGACTACGGAAAAGGAAAAATGATTGAGGGAATTTATCACAAAGGGCAGTATGTAGTCGTCATTGATGATGTTATTTCCGATGGTGCCAGTAAGTTTGAGACGATAAAACCAATCGAAGAAGTGGGACTGGAAGTAAGCCAGGTAATAGTTGTTCTTGATCGAGGTCAAGGTGGTGTTCAGACTGTTAAAAACAAAGGTTATCACTGTACTGCGATTACTAATATGGAAGAGGTTTTGGAAGTGTTGTATAAACACGGGAGAATCAACTACGAACAGTTGATGGAGTGCCAAAAATTTATTATAAAAACTTCTACTAACACAGAAATGAAAAACACTAAAAGTTCTCAAAAAATAAAACACGCCGTTAGATAATACTATGTTAGACATAAAATCAAAAGAAAAATTAGTTGACATGCTTTATTCATCAGGAGTAATTGCTTTTCCTAAGAGTAATAGTCCTGACAGTTTTCCTTATGAAATAAAACTTCAATATTTAACTTCCCAACCGAAAATTCTTCATTTTACCGCCAAACTCCTTTGGTCGGTTGTTAAAAAAGAAACCTTTGATTTAATCGCCGGGCCATATACCGATATTCCATTAGCAACCACTCTTTCTTTAGAATACAATTGGCCGATGATCTTTATAAGAGGAGAAAAGAAAAAATATGGAATGGAAAAGCTTATCGAGGGAAACTATAGTACTGGTCAAAAAGTTGTCGTTGTTGACGAAGAAGTCAGTGATCCAGCTGATTCTTTGCAGCTTTTAGGAAGGTTGGAAGGAAGCGGACTTAAGATTGTTGGTATTTATGTTCTGATTGACAAGGGATTGGGCAATTTGGAAGCAATCAGAAACAAAGGTTATAAATGCGAAGCATTGATCAATCTAAATGATATTTTTATTCATCTTTTTGAGACCGGAAAAATATCTCCCGATCAGCTTAATCAAGCTAAAGATTATTTTAAAACCAAAAAAATCTCTTCTATTCTTCCCTACATATAATATTTTATTTGCCATATATAATATATCTATGGTTGGGGTAGATCAAGATACCGAAAACTTAGTATATCGAATTAGGGAAAGAATTGGGATCGATCCTATAAGTCGTTATCTTAAATCTCGACATTCGCCTGAGCCGGGTGAAACTGTGTTTATTCCAACCGGACCGGTCGAAGGAATGTATTATCAAGAACCATGGGGAGATGGACAATCTACTTATAGAACTGGTAGTAGGGCGAATCAATATAGAGAACAATTGTTTAGTGATGAGTTTAATTTGGTGGAAGTTAACCTTTTTAAAGGTATATTTAGAGTGAAGCGGAAACCAGATCGTTCCAGTTTAATCGCTGGAGGAATTGATAACGCTTTCGCCCCTGGAAAAACTGTACTTGATTTAGGAAGCGGAAGAGCGCGTGCTTTGCTGCAATTTTCAAAAGATTATCCTAACACTGTCTTTATAGGCATAGATGATAGGTACAAACAAGAAGAAGTAGTTGATATAAAAGAGCGAGTAATTCATCTTATGAATGACGACTGGCATTTTCTAAAAACAATTCCAGATCAGAGTGTTGATACAATTCTTTCGTGTAAAGGGGCGTTTACTAATGGAGTTTATAAAAGTGATTCTGAAACAAGTTTTAAAATAATAAACACTCTTAATAGAGTGGCAAAGCCTGAAGCAGTATTAAGATATAATACAGATAGAGGATGGTCTGTTAACTATAAAGAAGGAGATGAGTGGATAGTTAATTTTCTACGAGATAATGGTTGGGAGGTTTATCCTTCAAAAGGACCAACCACTGTTGCGATTAAAAAAACCAACTCTTGAACTACATTTATAAATAATCTATACTTATTTCAATTAAAAATTCTTTAAAAATATGACCTTTCAGGAAAAACTGGATGGGATTGTTAAAAAAAATAATTCTCTAGTTTGCGTAGG
>PEUF01000044.1 GCA_002780795.1 Candidatus Roizmanbacteria bacterium CG02_land_8_20_14_3_00_36_15
CTCAGTTTTATAAACATAATATAACAAACTCCAAGACTCCTGTCAAACCGAATTTTCTGTAAAAACTCCATAATCTTCACGATTAAATTCTTTCAAAAAAACCAAGGTCAAATTTTGAAGAGTGCACTTTAATTAATTAAAGTCTTTACACCCCAGAGGTGGGAATAATTTAAACCTCGACAGCATACAATCTCGGATAATCTTTGTATAGGTAAGCCGCTTGTTCGTAAATTCTTTCAATTAAAGTGTCGACATCACTTAAAGAAATATTATGCTGCAGCAAAACCAACCTAACATTTGCACGGATGCGGGCTTTAATAATCTCATGATTAGTCCAGTCAATAGCAATATCCCTTCTTAACGTTTTTACGATTTCTTTCACTAAGTTTTTAAGGTCTCCATCTTTTAAAGATTTTTTTCCTTGAGACAAGGCGTCATAAAAAGCAGTCTCTTCTTCTGTTAATCCGAGCTCTTCACCAGCTGTCTGCGCCTTCTTAATTTCTTTTGCCAGTTCGATTAATCGCTCAATTACTTTTGTAGAATTAATGATATTATTTTCATATTCTTCAATAATCTCTTCGAGCATTTGAAGAAGAGATTTGTACCTGAATAAATTTGTCTTCATTCTCCTTCTTAACTCATCATTGAGTAATTTTCTGATCGTTTCTATGGTCAGATTTTTTAGATGGGAGTTTTTTACGTCCTTTAAAAAATTTTCATCAAGAATGGAAATGTTCGGCTTTTCCTTTCCTTGTTTGGCAAAAATATCAATTACTTTTTCAGCTTTTATTCCTTTTGTTATAAGGTTTCTGATTGCAGTCTCGGTGTTTTTATCAATGTAAATTGGGTCAACTAAAGTATTTTTGATAATTGCTTTTCTTATCCCTTCAAAAAACTCAATGTCATCTCTTATTGCGTTGGCTTGGCTATGAGGCATTGCTAAAGAAAACAGCTTATATAACTGGGAAGATATTTCTAAAAATCTTTTCTTTTTTTCGTTATCAATTCCACCCGTCCTCAAATCAGTCAAAATTGTGTTGACCGCTTTAGAAAATATCTCGTTTAATTTATCACTTGGTAGTTTTTTCCAATCTTTATAATTAATATCGACAAAAAATTCCTTTACGTGATTATATCTTTCCAACATTTTTACGATTATTTCTTCAATTGGAAACATTGCTTGTTTTTGAATATCTGAAGTATAGATAGCTAAAGCTTTTTTTAAATTATCGGCTACGCCAATATAGTCAACGATCAATCCGCCCATCTTGTCTTTATAACGTCTGTTAACCCGGGCGATTGCCTGCATTAGCGTATGACCTTTTAAAGGTTTATCTAAATAAATTGTATGAAGACAAGGTACGTCAAATCCGGTCAACCACATATCACAAACTATTACCAGTTTTAATTGATCGTCTGGATTTTTAAATTTTTTTTCTAATTCTTTATTATCTAATTCTTTTTGAATTTCATCTTTATAATCTTTATTACTTGAAATAACTACTGCTGTTTCTGGAGCATCTTTCATCTTTGAAATAATCTGATACATTTTGGCAGCAATTCTCCGGCTCATCGTCACTATCATCGCCTTACCCTCTAGACTACGATTATTAAAATGAAAAACAATGTCTTCGGCAATCTTTTGTAGTCTGTCATCTCCTCCGATTGCCTCTTCAATCCTCGCCCATTTTTTCTTTATAAATTCTTTTGTCTCATAAGGATGTTCTTCGACTAGTTTGTCAAAATCCTCATCAATATAATTATTCATTAAATGCAAAGGCACCAATCTGCCTTCATAATAAATTGGTACCGTTGTCCCGTCTTCGACCGACCGGTCAATCGGATACTGACTAATATGATTTCCAAAAACCATCTGGGTATTTTTGTTATTTAAAGCAATCGGTGTACCGGTTATACCCATAAATGAAGCGTGAGGTAAAACATTTCGGACATTTCCGGCATACTCTGCATATTGCGATCGGTGAGCTTCATCAGAAATAACAATAATATTGTCTTTAGTTGAAAGAGGCTCTTCCATATCAAACTTTTGAATTGTAGTAAAAAATATTTCAGCACCGGCACCTTTTAATTTATCAGCTAATCCCTTGATACTTTCTGCCTGTTTGGCCATCGGATATCCTGTTCGTAAAAAAGTTTTGTAAAGTTGTTGGTCAAGATCATTTCTATCGGTCAAAAATAAAAATGTCGGGCCTTTTAATTCTTCAATTTTTTTTACTTTATTAATATAAAAAACCATCGATAGAGATTTTCCACTTCCTTGCGTATGCCAAAAAACACCGATCTTTTTATCACCTTTGACTGCCTTTAATGTAGAGTCAATCGCTCGATTGACGCCAAAATACTGGTGATACATAGCCATTTTTTTGGTGTATTTGGAAGCGTCTTTTTCCGCGTCGGCTTCAAAAACAGTAAAGTTTTGAATTAGATCAAGCAAATGTTCTTTTTTAAAAATTCCTTTTGTTAAAAGTTCCAATTCCGTTTTATCAGATTTTTTTTCATTCTCACTTTCTATTCCTTTCCAGACAGTGAAAAAATCAAAACGTGATGAGACCGTTCCATGACGGGCCTTAAAAAGATCACTTACGACCAAGATTTGGTTATAGAAAAATATTTTTGGAACCTCTTTTTTATAAGTATCATGGATCTGGCCGTAAGCATCGGCAATGGTTGCCTTTTCTCTTGTTGGGCTTTTTAATTCAAAGATCACAACTGGCAGACCGTTAATAAAGATGACCACATCGGGAATACGGACGGAGTCTCCTTGGACTGTATATTGATTGACTACCAAAAACTCATTGTTCTCCAAATGATCAAAATCAATTATT
>PEUF01000009.1 GCA_002780795.1 Candidatus Roizmanbacteria bacterium CG02_land_8_20_14_3_00_36_15
AAAAATAATGCTGAATTTGTTCTCCATAATCTAACAACAAATAAAGATGCCAGTATGGAAGCGTCTTCTCTTAAAGTAGGAGATAATATTGCTATTTGGATAGTAGAGCCTAATACTGATATCTTTAATCTTGATCAATTTACCGCGACAAAAATTATCAAGTTTCAGTAGGGGTGACGGTGTCCTCTTTTTTCTTGACATTATTTATTATTAACTTTAAACTAAGATACTATGGAAAAATATTTACACAATCTTAAACTAATCATTCTCGGTTTATTATTATTTGTTTTCCCTTTTTTCTTTCTCCCGACTACTCAAGAGTTTTATACTACCAATAAATTTTATCTTGTTTCTTTCGCTGCTTTACTTTTGTTATTGATTTCAACCTTGCAATTTTTGGTCAGTAAAAAGCTCGTTTGGCAAAAAAAGTCTTTTGACAGTCTTGTTCTTCTCCTTTTAACCACTCTGGCCATTTCCACCGTCATCTCGTCTCCTAACAAAATCCAGGCTTTACTCAGTCCTAATTTTGGTTTGGTAATGATGGTTGGTTTAGCCGTTTTATATTTCTATTTATCAAGAATAAAGATTCCATCTATCATCTATCATCTATCATCTATCATCTTGTCTTTAACAACCATTGTTTTCTTTTTCCAGCCTTTCAAAAATACTAATCTTCCCCAATCTCTTCAATTCCTTAAAAACACCGCCTTTACCCCTCTCGGCAGCCAGCTTGATCTGGCAATTTTTCTAGGTTTCTTTGTCATCTTAGGAATAACTCGTGTCATTCTGAGGGCGAAGCCCGAAGAATCTCTCGGCTTGTCCGAGAAAGCTGACATTCGTCAGAGATCCTTCGCTAACGCTCAGGATGACAAAAAAGGTATTATTTTAAACTTTTTCCTTTTAACTTTTAACTTACTGGCTCTTTTCCTCACTCTCTATTCCCTCCTCAAACCCTCGAACCTCGAACCTCGAACCTCGAACATATTATTGCCTCCTTTCCGTCTTTCCTGGTATGCGGCCGTAGAGATTTTAAAAAACCCGTTGACAGCCCTTTTCGGCATCGGAGTCGATAACTTTTCCGCCATATTTACCCAAGTCAAAGACTTTGCTTATAATCAATCGTCTTTGTGGCAGGTTAATAGCTTTTCTGTTAGCCGCTCCACTCTTCTTCATGTGCTGACTGAGGCTGGTATTTTTGGTCTGATTGCCTTTGGTTTGTTATTCTTTAATCTGATTAGGTCGTCCACAAAGTCTACAAAATTTATTATTTATTATTTATTATTTATTATTGTTCTATTTCCGCCCTCTCTGCCCATTTGGTTTTTATTTTTCATAACTCTTTCTTTGATTGATTCATCAACAGCAATCTCTGCCAATTTATCAGAAATTAACCTTTCCAATCTAACTCCTATTTATATTGGTATTACGGTTGTGTCTTTGATCGTTATTGGTGGCTCGTCTTATCTTTTAGGTCGTAGTTATGCCGCCGAGGCTTATTTTAAACGATCGCTTGATGGACTGGTAAAAAATAATGCTAAGGATGTTTACGATAATATGAGACAGGCGGTCATCTTTGATCCGTACATCGAACGCTTCCGGATAAATTTCGCTCAGACCAATCTGTTGATTGCTAACAATGTTGCTTCTAAGGCGACGCCAGCCCAACCTGCTGATAAAGAAACCCCGACGACAACCGCTAATCAATTAACGGATCAAGACAGACAGACGATTACTCAGGCGATCCAAGCAGCCATTTCCGAAGCCAAAGCCGCCGCCGCTCTTAATCAACAAAAAGCTGCCAACTGGGAAAATTTAGCCGCTATTTACCGCAACGTCATAAGCGTCGCTCAAGGGGCGGATGTCTGGACAATTTCGGCTTATCAACGAGCGATTGTAGCCGATCCGCAAAACCCAATCTATCGTCTAAATCTAGGCGGAGTCTATTATTCTTTAAATAATTTTGACCAGGCCGGCAAGCTTTTTGAACAGTCGGTCGGACTTAAGCCAGACTGGACCAACGCTCATTACAACCTCGCTTGGGCCGATTACCAAAAAACTGATTATCAAAATGCCGCTAGCGAAATGCAAAATGTTTTAAACCTTATTGATCCTAAGACAGCTAAGACCGATTATGACCAAGCTAAAAAAGATCTCGATGAGTTTAAGAAAAAGCTGCCTAAAGCGACTGAAGAAACCAGCCCGGCTACCCAGGCGCAGCCAAGCCAGCTGACTTTACCAACACCACCGGCCGAAAATATTCAACCGAAGATTCAGCTCCCCAAAGAAGCCTCGCCCGAAGCAAAATAAAGAAATAAAGACTGTCTTTATTTAAGTTTATTTAAGAAAGTTTAAAGGATTTAACAAGGTCCCTCCGCTTCTTACTTCAAAATGGAGATGTGTTCCTGTTGACATACCGGTCGATCCCATCACCCCAATTTGATTGCCTTGAGAAACAGAATCGCCCGCTTCAACTGAATATGACGAAAGATGTCCGTAAAGTGTTTGATAACCGTTATTATGATCAATAATTACGTGGCAACCATAACCATAGCGAACACAACCAACAAAAATAACTGTTCCAGAATCGGCGGCAATGACCGCCGGCCCACTCGAATTAGCAATATCCAAAGCCATATGGTACCAAACGGGGTATTGGGTGATCATACCTGAGGTCGGCCAGATAAAATTTGACGACCCTCTAACTCCAGCTTGGATCTGGGCTAAGAATCTCTGACTTACTCTCGGCTGTTCTTCCTCAATCACCCCATCTGGAACATACAATGTCTGACCGGCGGTTAGACCAAAACTGTCTAGATCAGTAAAATCGTTAAAGGGAAAGTTGACAATCTTTTGGGCATCGGTACT
>PEUF01000001.1 GCA_002780795.1 Candidatus Roizmanbacteria bacterium CG02_land_8_20_14_3_00_36_15
GAGGTATTAAAAGTTTGAATGTAAGGATGCAACAGCATAAAAAGAATGCTGAGATTGTCTCTCAATTTTTGAAAACCTCTAAGAAGACAGAAAAGGTTGTTTTTCCAGGATTCTCTGGGGTAGTGTCGTTTTGGATTAAAGGAGGTCAGAAAGAAACAGCTCGATTCCTAAAAAAACTAAAGCACATAAAGATAACTCAAAGCCTTGGTGGACCAGATACGATAATGCAACACCCACGCTCGATGATAACCTTTTCTTTATCGGCTAGAGAGCTCGATGGGATGGGAGTAACTAAAAACCTTATAAGAATGTCTGTAGGATTAGAAGATGTCTCAATTATTCTGGAAGACTTAAAACAAGCATTAAGGTAGTTATTTAACTACTAATTGAAGTAATTGCTGGGTTTGTTTGGCAGTGAACTCTGGGTATTCCAGGTAGTTTGCCCAGTCGGTTGTTCTATAATCATACCATCGTTCGAAATTTTTTCTGGGGTAGCGGATGAGAGGATTACCGAACTGTCAAGCATGCCCCAATTTTTGTATAATTATTTTATGACAACAAATTTTTATGACAAAGTGGCTAAAAAATTCGGTGGATATGCTTATGGTAAAAGTCATGTAGAACACCTTTCTAAATATCCAAATGGAGATCCTGAAAAAATTTTTAAGACAAAGCTGCTCAGTTTGGCAGGTAAAAATAAAATCGCCCTTGATGCTGGATGTGGCGATGGGAAATTTGCTTTCCAAATAGCAAGACACTTTTTAAGTATCACGGGGATTGATTTATCCAAAGAATTATTAGAAATTGCCAGACAAAAACAAAAGATACTGAAAACGAAAAATGTTACTTTCGAATTTCAGGATGCCAGCAAAACATCATTTTCCAACAAATCTTTTGATGTAATTTTTAGCCGTCGCGGTCCAACGCCTTTTTCTGAATTTTATAGACTATTAAAAATAGGGGGTTATTTTGTTGGAATAAATATTGGTGAACAAGATTGCCAGGATATTAAAGAAATATTTGGTCGTGGGCAAGGGTTTGGTCAATGGAATAATTCAAGGTTAGAAAAAGATAAACAAGAACTTAAAAGTTTAGGTTTTGAAATTGTTTTTACTCAAAACTATTTCTATAACGAATACTATTCTTCTTACGAAGATTTAGACTTGTTTTTACAAGGAGTTCCTATTTTCGAAGATTTTGATTCTAAAAAAGATAAAAAGTATTTAGAAAAATATGTAAGCAAGTTTATGACAGAAAAAGGGATCAAGTTTCCAAGACATAGAGTAGTTTTGGTAGCCAAAAAACCGAATAAATAAAAATCATAGGCGTGAGCGATCCTTTTGTTTATAAATAACTAAACCTTTCTTATTTGAAATTTCGCCCAACCTATTAGCTCTTACTTTAACATCTCGTCCATTTTTAGCCAAAACTGGTTCAGGATCGTTAATTAAAAAAGTTTCAGATTTTGGGTCATACGCATAAACTAAAACTAAGTGTCCACCTTTGAGTTTTGAATTAACTTTTGATTTATCAAGCGATAAGATAATAAATCTTCCGTTTTGTAGGGAAGCAATAACCTTTTTAATATCTAAATCGCTCTCAATATTTCCGTCTAATCCGTAATCTTTGGCTAATTCCAATAAAGGTTGATGAAAAACGCCTTGAATTTTACCAGTCGGCAATTCTCTGAAACCCCCTCTTTGTTTACACCCCATCGTTAGTTGATAAAGAGAGGTATTGGTAGTCGAACCGTAGGTATCACCGATCATTTTTAAGCAACAAATCCCACAAACTTCTGGACTCCATTTTTCATATTCGCTTCTTGTTGGGGCGCCAAATTTTTGCCAATTACTATCGTATTTTTTTGGAACATATTTAATTTCTCTCATTACTTTGATTATATCAATCTATGGCTAATAACTGCTGAGTTTGTTTCAAAGTAAACTCTGGGTATTCCAGGTAATTTGCCCAGTCAGTTGTTCTATAATCATACCATCGTTCGAGCTGAATTTTCTTAATCTGACCAGTAAATATCTTAATACTATAATATGCCAACTAGAGAATATATTTTAAAGGAAATTCTTAGATGTGCAGAAGAGCGTGGTAAAACTCCGAGCGAGAAAATATTTTATGAATACGCTGGAGTAGGAATATATGATTTGCATAAGTTCGGTTGGCCTAACTATGGCGAGTTGGTACGTGAGGTAAAGTTAATTCCTAACAAGTTTGATAAAACAAAATATAGTCATAAACAATTGTGTAACCTTTTTATAAAAGTAATTCGTGAAAAAGGTAAGTGGCCAACAAGAGGTTTACTAGACGTTAAACATCTCAATGATAATAATTTTCCAGATTCCTCAACTTTTTATAAAAAACTTGGTCTGACTCAAGATTTAGCATTAACAATTCTCCAATATGTTAAAGACAGGCGGGGGTACGATGATGTGGTTAAAATATGTAATCCAATTTTGGAGAAATATAAAAAAACAAACGAATCTTCTGGGGCTGATGAAATAAAGAGGGGATTTGTATATTTAGGTTTTCAACACAATGATTACAAAATTGGCTTTACAGAAGATTTAAACCGACGTAGGGATGATATTACTTTACTTGGTTCAGAACCAATGAGGTTATTACATGCAATAGAAACTGATGATATGAGGGGTGTTGAAAGATATTGGCATAATAGGTACACTTTACACCTTAGAGGTGTAAAATGGATTACACTAACACTCTTTACCACTTGTTTGAGTACTTACAATACTCAAGCATTTTTTGGTGTTCGGC
>PEUF01000019.1 GCA_002780795.1 Candidatus Roizmanbacteria bacterium CG02_land_8_20_14_3_00_36_15
GAAAAACAATTTCTGCATCTGGCTTGAAAGATTGAGGCGTCGAGGCGGGCAACAAATCTCCGGTCAGGTTTGAGAGCGCTCACCTGAAAACTTTCTTTATTAATTTTTTTGTGATAAACCGCCTCCTTACCGCAGAGCGAACAAATAGCGTTTAGTTTGTTCACTTTATCAGCCATCGCTAAAAGCTGTGGCATAGGAACAAACGGCTGACGATCAAAAGTCATTGCCAGGCCGGCGACGATAATATACTTTTTTTTCTCAAGCAATTTCTGAACAGCGGCTACCAATTTTATCCCGAACCATTGTGCTTCATCGATGGTAACAATCTCGGTATTCTTTTTGACTTTTCGTAAAATCTCGGCGGCAGATTTAACCAGTATCGATTTAAATCAAGAAACACTAATTACCGCAAGCGGCGTTTTGGTTAGTATTGCCACCGCTTTCATCAACGGCAGAAAATGAAGTAGCAAGTTCATTTTTAGAAATTTCCTTTTGGCAAAAGTCTTCTTTAGTTTGGCTACCGCAGCAGACAATATCTTTAATCGTATTAGCTACTCGTCCACCAAAGTCAAATTCAGAAACGATTTGTTTGTCATTTAATAATAAAGTAGGTGATCCGCCTACGTTAAATTTCTTGCCCGAGTCAAAGTCAGCTTGAGCATATTTTAGACCTTTATTTTTATCAGTTATACAACTATTTAATAATGAAGTATTTACACCAGTATTTGCTAAACACTCATCGGATTTTCCCGCCTGCATATAGCAAGAAAGATATGACCAATAAAGATTTTTTTGTTCTTCTCTAATACAGATCTGACGTAGGTTTTCTTGAGCTTCGGCGTCGCCATGCATCGAGGTAATTTTGCCATTTTCCACGCCACCGATATATTTTATTGATAAATATTTTTCAAGTTCTGGTTGTTCGTTGATTACTGCCTTAAAGACTCTTTGCATCTGTAAGCCGTAGGGGCATTGAGAAACAACGTAAGCGGTTAAATTCGGGTTTTTGGTTTTTGTTAAATCATTGCAAGTAAGTTTTTTAGTTTGGTTTCCTTGGGTTTGGGCGGTGGGCGAATTATT
Source organism: Candidatus Roizmanbacteria bacterium CG02_land_8_20_14_3_00_36_15 (assembly GCA_002780795.1). GTDB lineage: Bacteria > Patescibacteriota > Microgenomatia > UBA1406 > GWC2-37-13. The sequence continues at coordinate 1,081 of PEUF01000019.1, forward strand.
TTTTTCTGCATAAAGTTTGACCGCACTAGGAAATAATATCTTACCATCTTTTGAAATATAGGAGATATATTTTTGATTATTGACTGTAAGATTGAATTCATAAACGCCGCTGATTTCTTTGATCTCGCCAATAGTAAACTGTGTTTTATCGTTGTTGATAACTTTTTTCACTGCCAATGGCAAAATTTTTTTTTGAAAGTTATCCTTTTGATATTTCCTTAAGAAAATGAATCCTAAAAAGAGCACTAAAATGATTACTAAGGCGATAAGTAAAGAAGGGTGGAAAAACTTCTTTTTTGTTTTTATTTTAATTTTTGCCATGAAATAAATTAAATAAAATTTAGTGAGCAATGTCAAATACAAATTTAATTAGACCAGGGTTGAGCTCTCAATGAGCGAAGCCGCTTTTATTTTGTTCACCCTTAAATCAAATTTCTCAAAACTGGAAAATTTTATCATTTTCTTTAAACGACCTGCCAGGTTAGAATCTTTTGATATTGTTTTATATAAAAACCTCGAAAGTTGACAATTTGTAAAGCATTTGGTAGAATATAAAGCACAAAATTATGCGAAGATTGAAAAAATATATCCTCAATCTTGACGATTATCAAGGAGCTTCTCCTCGAATTACTGGATTTAAAAAATTAAAGAAAGCCGGTTTACCCATTCCTGACCCAGTTCTCATCATAAATCCAGATGTTTTTGAAGAATATAAAAAAATCGGTTTGTCGGATTATTTAATTAAAGAACTAGAAAAAGGATATCAAAAAATCAGATCAAAAAACCCTAGAAAAGGAGTCATAGTTAGACGAGCTTATTCTGTTCCTGGAATTGAAAGTCCTCCTGGTCCGCGGTCATCTTCTCTGAAAGACTTTAGTATCCTCGTTAATGAGGTTAAAAAAATCTTTGATTTTGCCATTGACAATAAGTTTGATATTGATGCAGCACAAATTACAGCGTTTATCCACCCCCATATCAATCCTAAGATTCCGTTAGGCGGTGGTTGCATTACCGGTAATGGATATAACGGTAAAAGTGGAATTTTGATTGAAGCTATTTACGGAAATGATGAAGGTGTCCAATCTTTTCCACACGACGATTATCTTATAGATTTTGAGAAGAATAAATTTATTGAAAAGATAGTTCATTACAAGAATCAATGCCTGTCAGCAATTAATCAATTAGAATATAAAATAATTTTTCTCCCGAGAAAATTAAGAAACATCCAGGTTTTATCAGATCGAACAATCCTAAAGATAGCTCGCCATTATAGAAAATTTTATAAAATTTTTGGTCATCATCGTTTGGAATTTGATGTTTTAAAAACTGGAATTTTTTATATTGAGGCAATCCCTTATGCAAAAAAAGAAAACAACCAATCTAATTTACAATTTTCAGGAAAAGTAGTTAGAGTCAAAACCATCAAAGACATCGACAGAATAAAAACAACCAACAAAATTATCTTTATTGACCCAAAGGTTATAAAATCCCGCAATATGGATCTTTTGACTTATGTTGCCTGTAATCTTTCTGAAACAAAGGTCATTCTTTATCCTGGGACAGTGTCAACCGGCCACGCTTCGATAATTTTTAGAGAAATGGGACATACAATCGTATATGTTGGCTTCGAAATTTTTAATGATGAGGAAGAAATAGTTGTACAAGTAAAAGACGGCGAACTGATGGCTCGTCGGCAGCTGTTAATATGAATAAATTAGTATTGGATTTTAACGATGTTAAACATGAAAATCTATCTATTATTGGAGGAGAGGCTTATCATTTAACAAAATTATTAAAAAAGAATTTCCCCGTCCCGCAGGGTTTTATCGTCACTACAAATTGCTTTCAATCCTTTTTAGAACAAAATTTTTTATATTTTCTTCATCGATCTTTAACTAAAAACTTGTCTCTAAAAGACACTTTTTACATTGCTTCTAATTTAAGGCATAAGGTTATCAAAGGAAAAATCCCTAAAAAATTAAAAAAAATCATTGCCGGAAAAATAGATAAATTTAATTTTGATAGCGTTAGTGTTCGTTCTTCTGCTACGGTAGAAGATGGTCATAATGGTTCATCAAATGATTAATCCTGCTTTAGCTGGAAATATTTTTACCGTTAATGTTATTAATAGAAATAAGCATTTTATTTTGATTGAAGCAATTAATGGTAGTGGTCATAAGGTAACAGATGGGACCGGTCTTCCAGAAAAAATTTTGATTAACCGAGAAGATTTTTCTTTTAAAAGCAGTTCAAAAGGCATCAATCAGGATTTAATTAGAGAGTTAGCACGAATGGCTTTTAAGATAGAAAAATTTTTTCAATATCCTCAAGATATTGAGTGGGCTGTGGAAAAAGGAAAGATTTATATATTGCAATCGCGTCCCTTAACACTCATAATTTAAATAATCACTATGTCAGTATTAACCAGAAAGAAAATATTCGACGAAATAAAAAAAAACAATATCATAATCCAACCATTTAATAAAAATCAGGTAGGGACAGGTTCAATAGATCTAAGTTTAAGCGATAGATTACGAATATTTAATAAAACAACTAAGGCATCAAAAATTACAGAAGAGGCAGATTATAAAAAGATTACTAAAAAAGTTAGAATTAGTAAAAGCAAACCTTTTATTCTCAGACCTAATGAAACAATTTTAGCTGGAACGAAAGAAAAAATAACTTTATCAGCAAATTTATGTGGATGGATTGAGGGACGAAGTCGTTTTGCCAGATTTGGATTAGGGGTTCATGTCAGCGCTGGTTTTATTCATCCTGGAACCTCAAACAATCCAGTTCTAGAAGTCACTAATCTTGGCCCTATTTCGTTGGTACTTATTCCTGGAGTTAAAATTTGTCAAGTTATAATAGAGCGCTGTGAGGGTGAAGAGACTTACCAAGGAAAGTTTAAAGATCAGAACCAAGCGTAATTTTTGGACTGATTTAACCATCCGTTCTTGACCGAAGCGGTCAAAAGAAGATTGGTATAACCATCTAAAAAAATGTTATTTGGCATAGATTCGATATAGGTTGCTGCCGATTTTTTCGAATCTGAAAATTTTTATCTGACCAATTTCTTGCGTATTTTTGACGTGAGGACCTCCACAGAATTCTTTTGAATAATTATTGATAAAATAAATCTTTACCATCTCTGGATATTTTTCGCGGAAAAAAGATTTAGCGCCGATTTTCAAAGCGTCACTTTTATGAATAATTTTAAAAGAAACTTCAAGTGCATGATTAATTTTTCCGTTGATAGTAGATTCCACTTTTTTAATTTGATCCGTTGTTGGTTTTTTAGTCGAATAAAAATCAAACCTTAATCTTTCGGAAGTAATATTTGAACCTTCCTGTCGAATATTGTTACCTAAAACGTCAAAAAGAGCTTGATGAAGTAAGTGAGTAACGGTATGGTATTTGATGCTTTGAGTAGAATGGTCAGCTAAGCCACCTTTAAATTTACCGACAGAAGCGGAGCGTGATAGTTCTTTATGTTTATTAAATTCTTCCCTGAATCTTTGTATATTTATTTTTTTCTTAAGGTTTTTAAATATTTCTTCCAAAAACTCAAGGGGTAATCCATAAGATTGGTAGAAATAAAAAGCTTTATTTTCCAGATCTTTCTCTTCGGTTTTTTCTATTTCTTTTATACCCCGAGATAATGCTTTCCCGAATTTATCCATTTCCTCTTTAATAATTGGAACGATCATTTTTAAATCCTTTTCTTTATTAAAATAAATATTTCCATAAGTATCTATTACACTTTCCACTATTTCCTCAAGTGGCAAGGCTTGTTTTAAATCAACTCCAATTTTATGAAGGTTAAAAGAGGTTTTTCTGAGAAGTCTTCGTAAAATGTAACCCTGTTCTTTGTTGGAAGGAGTAACGCCTTCTTTTATTAAGAAGACTGAAGTTTTAATATGATCAGAAATAATTCTTATCGGTTTTTTAAAATCGAGATATTTTTTCTTAGTAATTTTCTCGACGGTCGAGACTGTTTTTGTAAAAACATTAGTTAAAAAAAGATCATTCTGGTTTTCTAAAGCCATTGTGATTCTTTCGAGACCACCTCCGAAATCAACATCTTTAGCCGGAAGTTCTGATAAGGTTCCTTCAGAATTCTTCTTATATTCCATAAAAACAGAATTTCCTATTTCAATAAATCTTCCACAGCTGCAGTTAGGATGACAGGTTTTACCATATTTAGGATTATGGATGATTTGGGTAAATTCATAAAATATTTCTGAGGTTCGTCCACCAGGCTCTCCTGCAGGCATATTCTCCGGGAGCCCGGCTCGTGACCACCAATTTGTTTTCGTATCATAGCGCAAAATTCTATTTTCCGGGAGTCCTATTTTTCTCCATATCTGAAAAGATTCTTCATCGGCGGGGATATCTTTTGTTCCCCAAAAAACCGTAACATAAAGTCTTTCTTTGGAAAGTTTTAGTTCTTGAGTAAGAAATTCCCAACACCAAGTTAACTGTTCTTTTTTGAAATAATCTCCGAGAGACCAGTTGCCCATCATCTCAAAAAAAGTGTCATGGCGGTTATCTCCCACTTCTTCTATATCTTGGGCCCTTATACATCTTTGAATATTATATAATTTTTTCCCTAGCGGATGAATTTCGCCTAATAAATTAGGAACTAGTTGTTGCATACCTGACCCGGTAAAAAGAGTGGTTGGGTCGTTTTGAGGGACAAGGGGAATTGGCGGAACTTCTTTGTGACCACGCTTTTTCCAAAAATTTGAAAAGAGTAGACGAAGCTTAATATGATTGATATTCATACTGTAAAATTATATCATTTATGTCTAATCCTATTAGTTAATTTTCGAATACGTCTTTTCACCCCGCTTAGCGGGGCTCAAATCCGCATTCTTCGAATTAACTTTAATTTTATAAATAATGAAAGTTTCAAAACGACTGTTGCAAGTGCCGGCTTCGCCGATCAGGAAGCTTGTTCCTTATGCCCAACAGGCAAAAAAACAGGGAGTAAAAATCTACCATCTCAATATTGGTGATCCAGACATTAAGACGCCAGAAGTGATGTTAGAGGTATTGAGAAATTGGCAACAGAATCCAATTTCCTATACTCAGTCCCAAGGCGAGCCAGAGTTCCTGGAAGCGGTTGAAACTTATTATCATCGGCTCGGTCATGACTTTGTCGATAAAGCAAATATTTTAATTACTAACGGATCATCAGAAGGGATTGCGATGACAATGTTTGCTATTGCCAATGCTGGAGACGAAATAATTACCTTTGACCCTTTTTATGCCAACTATAATTCATTCGCTGCGATTAATGAGATTACTATTACTCCAGTTCTTACCTCAGCCCAAAACGGCTTTCACCTTCCCGATAAAAAAACCATTGAGAAGAAGATTACCAAGAAAACCCGAGCAATTATATATTGTAATCCTAACAATCCAACAGGAACGGTCTATCGAAAAGAAGAGATTGAGATGCTTATCGAGTTAGTGAAGAAATACCGATTGTTTTTGATCGCTGATGAGGCTTATCGAGAGTTTACTTATGATGGGAAAAAACAGGTTTCTTTACTAACATATATAAAAAAAGTTCCTCAACAAGGTATTTTGATAGATTGCGTTTCTAAGCGATACAGTCTTTGCGGGGCACGACTGGGTATGCTTATTTCTTTTAACAGGAAGCTTATGGAAGGCGTGAATCGAATTGCCCAAGGTCGTTTATCAGCCGGTCTTATCAGTCAGAAAATGGCTGCTCAACTGACCAAAGTATCGAAAGGTTATTTTAAACAAGTTTACAAAGAGTATGAAAAACGACGAAATATTTTATATGATAATTTAAGGAAAATTCCCGGTGTTTTTGTTCCAAAACCAGAAGGGGCTTTTTATGCTGTTGCCCATCTTCCGCTAAAAAACGCCGAAGAGTTTTGCCGATGGCTTTTAACAGATTTTAGACTAGATAACGAAACAGTGATGTTGGCCCCAGCAGCTGGTTTTTATGCTACGCCTGGTTTAGGAAAGAATGAGGTAAGGATAGCTTATGTTTTAAAGATAGAAGATCTTAAAAAAAGTTTAGAGATTTTAAAGGAAGCTTTGAAAGTTTATAAAAAAAATATTAAATAGCAAAAATCAAATATTAATTTTAACTAAAAGTGTTCGCGTGCGTCTTTTTAATACCTGCCAATGCGAAAAAGTTGGGTAAAAGATACAACCTCATCGACGCAAGTGGCCGATTAAAAATCCGCACACTTCACACTTTTCTTGATTAATGTTCCATATGATCATAAAAACATCAGATATTAAAACTATTAAATCACTTGCTAAAGGTTTTTTTATTCCACGACCTAATTCTCACAAAGGTCAAAATGGAAAAATTTTGATTATCGGTGGATCTTCCCTTTTTCATGCCGCCTCAATCTGGTCGGCCGAGATTACTTCTCATTTCGCCGACATTGTCCATTACACGTCAACTAAAGAGAATAAACAAGTGTTTCTTTCTTTGAAGAAAAAATTTATTAATGGAATTATTATTCCGCAAAAGGAGTTAATTCATTATATTAAGGAAGATGATGCGATATTGGCAGGTCCAGGTATGTTAAGAAAAAATCCAAAACTCAAAGCTCAAATGTCAAATCAGGTTCAAAATCCAAAAATCAAATTTCGAAACATCATAGAAATGAAAGATGAAGGCGAATATACTTATCGATTGACTAAATATTTAATAGAAAATTTTCCGGAGAAAAAATTTGTTTTTGATGCGGGAAGTTTACAGATGATGGAGTCAGATTGGCTTAAAAAATTAAAAACACCCGCCATCATTACTCCTCATCAGATTGAGTTTGAAAATTTATTTAGTACCTCAATTAGAGAAAAATCCGTCGAACAAAAAGAAAAAATAATCAGAGCAACGGCAAAAAAATATCACTGCATCGTTTTATTAAAAGCGATTGTCGACATTATCTCTGATGGAAACACGACATATGTTATTGAAGGCGGCAATCAAGGTTTAACCAAGGGTGGTACTGGCGACCTGTTGGCTGGTTTAAGTGTAAGCTTTTATTGTAAAAATGAACCGTTGATGTCGGCCGTCTTGGCTTCTTATCTGTTAAAAAAATCAGCCGAATTCCTTTGCCATAGCTTTGGATATTGGTATAATATTGATAATCTGATTAAAACAATTCCCCAAGTATTTAAGAACTTGATATTTGGGGAAAAGAAAAATTTATGAAAAAAGAAAGCGTCGTTGCCATAGTTTTTGGTATTCTTTTAGGATTGATGGTGGCTTTCTTTGTTATTTTTCAATCAAAACAACAACAGTTATCAAAGACAAAATTAATTAATAACCAAACCAAAGGACCGACCTCGAAAGTCCAGATTGCCGTCGCGACGCCATTTCTCGAAGTTTCTTTTCCCTCCGACAGATTAGTACTTGATACAGACTCAATAATTATAAAAGGGAAGGCTAACGAAAACTCATTAATTGTTATTCAGTCGCCGATAAAAGAGCTAGTTTTCAAAAATGAGAGCACGGATTTTGAGAAAGATTTCCCTTTAGCGTTGGGGGAGAATGTAATTGAGTTAACTAATTATCCTGAAGATAAAAATATATCGTCTGTTCACAAACAATTACGAGTTTACTATCTTGATACAAAAGACACAACCGAATAACTATGAAAAATAAAATTATCTTGTTTTTAATCATAATTCAGTTTTCTTTATTGACTAATCTAGCGTTAGCTCAGAACGAAGAATCAACGCCGTCGGCTGAGACCGGAAGCGACAAAGTTAGTACCAAGACGATTGAAAACTTCAAAGAAAAAATTGCCAGTAAGGTAGCCGAACTGACAAAAAAAGAACAAAAGGCGCTTGCTGGTTTTGTTAGTAAAATAGAAGATAGTCAGTTAACGATTAAAAGCGACGAACAACAAAATTACCAAATAAAAATTGATAACATTCTCACAAAAATTTATCAAATTGCTGGTAATGGAAAAAAAGAAATTAAACTTGATCAGTTAGCAAAGGACGATTATTTGATTGTCAACGGTCCAATAAACGATAACACTATTTCCGCCAATTATATTTTTGTTGATGAAAAGTATATTGTTAATGTTGGCAGGGTGACAGAAATTGATAAAGACAACTACTCCGTCAAGTTACTGACAGCCGATAAAGAAACAATAAATCTTGATATAGAAACCTCGACCAAGCAGTCGATATTAAATATTAAAACTTTGCAACTTGAACGAACTGGTTTTTCAAAAATAAAAGAAGGCGATTTAATTCACTTTATTATTAAAAAGGACTCATCGGCAAAAAATGGGACACGTTTCTCAGCAGTAAAAATTCTTATTATACCGCAAGAATACTTTATCAAATAATCTCAAATGTTAAACTTTCTGAAAAAATTTTTTGATTATAACGAGCGTGAGTTAGTTCATTATAGAAGAAAAGTTGAGGAGATAAACGATCTAGAAGACAAAGCAAGAAAATTAAAAGACCAAGATTTTTCTAAAGAAACCAATAAGCTTAGAGAAAAAATTAAAGACGGTGAGGCGTTAAATAATGTCTTGCCTTGGTCGTTTGCTTTAGTGAGAGAAGCAGCTCGGCGTCTTTTGGACGAAAGACATTTTGATGTTCAACTGATTGCGGGAATATCTCTACATGAAGGAAAGGTGGTCGAACAAAAAACCGGGGAAGGGAAAACTCTTTCGGCAACAGCCGCCCTATATCTTAACGCTCTCACTGGCAAAGGCGCCCATCTGGTAACGGTCAACGACTACCTGGCTCGTCGAGACTGCGGTTGGATGGGAACGATCTTTCATTTTCTAGGTTTGTCTACTGCGGCAATCGTTGCCGATCGCTCATATATCTTTGATCCCGTCTATCAAGACAAAGAAGCAGTTGATTGGCGTTTGGTGAACCTTCGGCCCATCTCTAGAAAAGAAGCTTATTTAACCGACATTACTTACGGCATTAACAGCGAATTTGGTTTCGATTATCTACGGGATAATATGGCGCAAACAGTCGATCATTTAGTCCAGCGTGATTTTAACTACGCTATCATTGACGAAGCCGACTCAATCTTGATTGATGAGGCAAGAACTCCTCATATTATCTCCGCTCCTTACGAGGAAGATGTTTCCAAATATTATCAATATGCCAAAATTGTTCGTCGTCTTGATAGTAAAACTGATTTTAAGGTGGATGAAAAGAGCCGAACCGCCAACTTGACCGAAGAAGGAATAAAAAAGCTTGAGTCTCTTCTCGGGGTAAATAATATTTATGAAAAAGATTTTGACACCCTTTTCCATGTTGAAGCAGCGCTCAAGGCGCAGACCTTATTTAAAATAGACAAAGATTACATTATTAAGGACAACGAAGTGATTATCGTTGATGAGTTTACCGGAAGACTTCTCCCTGGCCGGCGGTTTTCCGAAGGAATTCATCAGGCGATTGAGGCGAAGGAAAACGTTAATATCCAAAAAGAGTCAAAGACGTTGGCGACGATTTCTCTGCAAAACTACTTTCGGATGTATAAAAAACTGGCGGGGATGACCGGTACGGCGGCGACTGAAGCTGAGGAATTCCACAAAATTTATAGTATGGACGTGCTGATCGTACCGACCAACCGACCAATGGTCAGGCGCGATTTTCCCGACTCGATTTATAAAACCGAGAAGGGGAAGTTTAATGCCGTTGCCGAAGAGATAGCCAAAAACTATAAACTCGGTCGCCCTGTCTTAGTAGGAACAACTTCGATCGAGAAAAACGAGAATTTATCAAAAATTCTTAAGGCAAAAGGTGTTCCTCACCAACTACTGAACGCCAAGCAACACGAAAAAGAAGCGCTGATATTGGCTGAAGCCGGAAAAAAAGGGGCGGTAACCGTTGCTACTAACATGGCGGGTCGAGGAGTAGACATTGTGCTTGGAGGGATAGCGCCAAGCAAATATCAGTTAAAAATTAAAAGTGAAAAGTTAAAAGTTGAGAAACAAAGGTGGCAAAAAGAGCATGACGAGATAATAAAGCTAGGCGGACTTTATGTGATTGGAACAGAAAGGCATGAATCAAGGCGGATTGACAATCAATTACGAGGACGAGCTGGGCGGCAAGGTGATCCGGGTGAAACACGATTTTTTGTTGCTTTGAATGACGACTTAATGCGGATTTTTGGCGGTGAGCAGATTTCCCGTTTAATGACCTTTTTCAATTTTCCTGAGGACCAACCTCTCTCACACTCAATGGTTTCAAGAGCGATTGAGCAAGCTCAGGTTAAGGTTGAAGGTTTCAACTTTGATATTCGAAAACATTTAGTTGATTTTGATGATGTTTTAAATAAACAGCGGGAGATAATTTATGGTCTACGGCGGGATATTTTACTTTCGCTTGATCGAAAGGAAGAAGAATTCCGTCAGACAATCTTCAAGGTCTTTAATCAAGAACTGAACCTTATCGCTAATAATCATTTTGCTCTTAACCAGACATTTGACCAAGAGGCGTCTAAAAAATTAGTCGCCGAGATTAATTTTATTACCGCGGTTGATTCTAAAACGGTTGAAGATCTACTTAAAAGTAGATCAACCGTTTCTTTAGTTGACCATCTTAACCAATTAGTTAAAAAAGAATATGAAAATCGGGAGAATAAATTAGGAAAAAGAGTTTGGAACGAAATTACGAGGATGGTTTTTATTTCCACGGTTGATAAATACTGGACTGAGCATCTGACGTCGATCGAAGATTTAAGAGAAGGAATAAATCTGCGTGGTTATGCTCAGCTTGATCCTTTGGTTGAGTACAAAAATGAAGCCTATTCGATGTTTGAACGGTTGGTGGCTGACATTAATTTTGAGGCGACTCGTCGACTGTTTAAGGTTGAAGTATCCGCCTTCGCTGAAGCTACGGGGGATAGGGGAGACAACGGGCAAGCACCAATGATTTTCAAATCGGCATCGGCGATTGATCCTTTTAAATCCTCCCCTACCCAACCACATTTAACGACGACTGACGAAAAGAACGTTGAAAGTTCTCTTGATCAACCTCAACCGACAGAAGTTGAGGGATTTAAAGTTATTCCTCCGGGAACAAAGTCTAAAAAACTTGGTCGCAACGATCCTTGCTGGTGCGGTTCGGGCAAGAAATACAAGCGCTGTCACTATCCAAATTAACATGAGTAACAAAGTTAAGGCATTATTGGCGATTTTGGTAATAGTTGTTTTCTCCGGAGGAACGGCGCCGTATGTTAAACTGGCTCTCACTAAAATTCATCCCTTTACTTTTACCTTTTTAAGATTTTTTTTATCTTTTTTGATTATCCTTCCTGTCTTTTTATATAAAATTAAACCAAGATTCAATAAAGACAATTGGAAGTTAATTTTTTTGTCATTGTTATCAACAAGCAATATTATTCTTTTTGCAATTGGAATCAGATTAACGATGGCATCAGTTGGTCAGATAATTTATTCTTTTACTCCTTTGTTAGTTTCCTTGATGTCTTTTTTTATCTTGAGAGAAAAAATCAGTCTCAAGAAAATTTTAGGGGTAATAATAGGCTTTGTTGGAGTTAATCTAATAATCTTGATGCCGCTTCTTTCTAAGACAATTACAATTACTAATGGATTAAACACTCTATTAGGAAATTTATTAATTTTTATCGGTTGTATTGTCTACTCTTATTACACCGTTCTATCAAAAAAGTTTTTAAAGACTTATTCGCCTTTATGGTTGACAATTTCTTTTATTTTGACGACAGCTTTGGTCAGTTTGATATTTATACCTCTGGAATATTCTTCGTTGAAGCCTCTAATGTTCCATTTAGATATTACAGTTTTATGGCCGGTTATTTACGTAATAACCATAGGAACGGTGATGGCTTATTTTTTACAGCAGTATGCTATTGACAAGGCAACGCCATTGATTGCTTCTTTGATGGAATATCTTTTTCCGGCTTCGACTTTAGTCTGGTCCTATTTTATCCTCGGGGAAAAATTAAATTTTTATTTGGGAATCGGTCTAGTCTTGATTTTATCCGGCGCCTGGTTAGTAACTAAATCCTAATGATTGACAACTAAACCAAAGTCCTTGATTATTTTCGCGAGCTTCTTTTTCGGCTTGTTTTAACTGCGGATAGAATTTAGTATCAGGTTTCACCGTCATTGTCTTTGCATATCCTTGCCGGACGAGGTAGTCGTTAAGAAAAAGTTCACCGGAATTAGTCGCAGGTATGTAAACATATCTTAGAAGCCGCCCGTATTTATCGGTTTCTGACAGATCTTTTTCTAAACGAATGGTTTTCTTTTCGACTAGACGCTTATTTTCTAAATAGGCTTCATTGGCAAAGCATTCTTGGGCGGTTTTTCGGCCGTTGGTATCATGAAAAAACTCCGGCGCATTAATGCCGATGTATCTCACTTTCTGTCCGCCTTCAATCTCAATCGTGTCACCATCGATAACACGTGTTACTTTGACGATTTTAGAAATAGTATTTATAACAGTTGCTGTTGGCGATGGAGAAAAAGATTTAAGATTAAAAGATTTACGATTAAGGATTAATTGAAACAAAATAAACAATGCCGTTAGAATGCTGATTATTTTTTTCTTAGAGAATTTTGCTCTAATCTTCATGTATTTCTTGTATAATAATACCTTTTTATGACAGAGAAAGTAAGTGTTTTCAGTTAAGGCCTAAATCTTTTTAAAATGGCAAATAAATATTTAATATTGTTTTTTCGATAATAATTATGTATAATCCATTCAATGGCACCAGAAGCTAAATTATGGACGGAACTGAGGCAAAGTAAAAATTTACCACCAGTAGTTGGTTAAGTTTTAGGTCATTTTGAAGCAATCTTTCCAAAACTGGGAGAACTATTAGGATCAGCCACAAAACATGTATTAACAATTACTGATCTTCAAGCAAAAAATTGTAAAACTGCGATTTTTTTTGGATTTAATAGAGTTAAATTATTAGGAGCAGAAGAGTTTCAACCTAATTTTACAAGAATCCAAGGAGGATTAGTGGTAAGATTTACCACCGACGAAACTTGGGAAAATCATCAAGAAAAATTATTTATTCCTCATGTACTTTCGAGATTGAATGCTATGGATTTTGTAGATAATAATAATATTCATTATAGTAGCTCATGTGATGCAGGTCACGTAGAAGTTGCCAAAAGCGGCTCTTGTATTGGTTCATCAACTTCAATGCCGATATTATTTACTTTTGCTGAAACTATACCAACAGATAGAAAAAAAAATTATCCGATAACGGATGCGTCAGTGGTTATTTTATCTGAAGAATTATGCAAAAGAGCATACAAAATTACACATGATTTTCTTCCAAAAGGACAAAAATCTTTTATGCTAGTTACTAGTATAGGCAAATAAGATTGAGTCTTAATTTAATGGTAGCAACTTCTATCCAAGTAAAAAAACAATAAGAAAACTCCCCATCATTTATTATAGGGTATTTTATGGTAGAATTAAGAAAATGAGCAATGAAAATCGAATTTCAGCAAGACATTTGTTTCGTTGGACACATATCTTAGACATTCTATCAATAAGGCAAGATTATCAAATAGACCCTTTTCCTTATTCAGAGTATTTTATTAGAAAAAAAAGAAAACAAACTTTAATTTTTGGTAGACAAAAAGAATCTCATAATGATATAATAAAATCTACACGCTTCGACCTACTTTTTAGCATTGATAAAATTGATCTTACAAGAGAAGAGCTAATTAAAGAAATTATTAATCACGGTTGGATAGATTTAATTAATCCAACTGAATTACCATTTTCAGTTTCCAAAGGAAAAGTTGATATTTTTAAAAAAATAGTAAGTAATTTTAATACGAAATTAAAAGAGGCCTTAAATATTGCAAGAAATGGTAAAGATCCAGAGTTGATGGTTTACGAATTTAAAGGAATAAAAACAGTTAGAGATCTATTTCGTGACTTTAGACGCGAAGCAGCCGTGTCCTCAGGTTTGAATGAAGATCACTCAAGATTTACTGACTATGTTGATAATCCGTGTGACGTTAAACTACAGTGGAGGCAGGACGTCGATGGATATTTACATGATCCATTAAGAAGAGATCATAATTTCCTAAGAGCTGAGGTAGATTGGCTTTATACTCCGGAAGGTTGGCAAAGGACAGGTTATGGAATGAGTCAATGCTGTGGGTAGTTTTATTAAAAATATAAAAAAGCTTTCTTACTTTACTGTCACACTTTTTGCAAGGTTCCTTGGCTTGTCTGGGTCGGCGCCGCGGCCGATGCCTAAATAATAGCCCAATAGTTGCCCCACAATTATATTGCCGAAAATTGTCAGATCGCCTAAATCCGGAGTTTTGATTAATTCGTCAAATTCAGGACTGGTAAACGGAGCTACACCAATAATCCTTCCTCCGCGAGCTTTCAGTTCAGCGGCGCTTGAAAGTACCTCATTTTTTGTTTCGTCATTTGACGCTAAAACAAAACAAGGAGTGTTTTTCTGAATCAAAGTAATCACCCCGTGTTTCAGTTCGCCGGCCGCAAAAGCTTCGGCGTGAAGATAAGAGGTTTCTTTGATTTTTAAAGCGAACTCCGAGGCAGCCGGATAGTTTAAATTTTTTCCAATAACATAAACATGTTCTTCATCGATTAAACTTTTTACTATATTGATCAATTGATTAATCAACTGTACATCTAACCATTGAGTCAAAACTTTACTTAATTGGTTGATCTTTTTTTGTCCTGGACTATTTTTGTTGGCAACAGACATTGTTAATAAGTAAAGAGTCGCCAGTTGAGCGGTAAAAGCTTTAGTGGAAACAACTGCAATTTCTGGACCGGTATCTACCGGCAATACGACGTCCACCAGCCGTTCAAGAGTTGAACCGCGAGCGTTAACAACGGCAACAACTTTCGCCCCATTTTTTTTAGCAGTTTGGGCAGCAATTAAAGTATCGGCCGTTTCACCTGATTGAGAAATAGCAATTAAAACAGTTTGTTTATCACAAAAATGACTGAATGGCAAAAATTCATTAGCTTGGTAAACTTGCGATTCAACTCCGGCTCTGGAAAAAAAATATTTACCAGCTAAAGCACAGTAGGAAGCAGTGCCACAGCCGATTAAGACGATCTTATTTCCATCCTTTATCATCTTTACTACTTTTTTTATCTCTTTTCCATTAAGGCCAGCCGTTTTAGCAATGGTTTCCTTTTGCTCATGAATCTCTTTGAGCAAGAAATGAGAAAAACCACCTTTTTCTGCGTCTTCAAGCTTCCAGTCTAGAGTTTGGGTAATTAATCTCTTTTCTTTTTCTGTTTTTAGATCGAAGAGCTTTATTCCATGTTTGTTAATGACTACACTTTCTCCATCATTTAAAAAATAAACACAATTGGTATATTTAAAAAAAGCCGGTACGTCGCTGCCTAAAAAGTACTGATGATTTTTTTTGTCAATGCCGACGACGATTGGCGAACCATTACGGCAAGCAATAATAGCCTCCAACTTAGTATCTAAGACGGCAATAGCGTTTGAACCGGAGAGTGCCTTAAAAGTTTCAAAAACGGCGTGAGTGGTTGGTTTATTTTTTATTTTCTCTTCAATCAAGTGGGCGATTACTTCTGTATCTGTTTCTGAAGAAAATTTATGGCCTTTTTTTATTAATTCTTCCTTAAACTCAAGATAATTTTCGACAATGCCATTATGAATGACCGCCAATTGTTTTTGACAATCAAGATGGGGGTGGGCGTTTTCGTCGGTGACGCCACCGTGAGTCGCCCAACGGGTATGGCCGAGGGCAATCGTTCCCTGAGGAAGACTGGTTTTTGCCTGTCCGATTTTTCCGGCATGTTTTTTCACTCTGAGGGTATCAGATTTCAGTGGTTTAATAACAATTCCCCAGGAATCATAACCACGGTATTCTAATTTTTTAAGACCAGCAAGAACAGTTTGAGCAGCATAATTGGTTTTATCATTAACAACGGCAAATATTCCACACATTACATTAAGTATAGCAGATTCTTCGTCGCTTCGCTCCTCAGGATGACGGGGAGGAGCTAAAATAAGCCCATCTGGTTTTGTTCTTTTTTTACGGCTTTTTTTGACGAAGTTTTCTTTTCGAAAATTCTTTTTATCAGCGAATCAATTTGGTACTTAGCGAGAAAATCTTTCAGATTTTTATGAAAACCTTTAAATTTCATCTTTTCGATATCGAAGTCGATTTCGACATTGGTTAAAATAATGGCTAATTTTTTTGACATGAGGACGTTTTTCTCATCTTTTTTTAGAAGAGATCTTATTTTTTCTGAATTAATCGAGGATAAATTTTTATAGATATTGTCGACGGTATGGTAATCAACTAAAAGTTTGGTAGCGGTTTTTGGGCCGATTCCCTTAGCACCAGGATAGTTGTCCGACGGATCTCCAACAAGAGCTTTATAATCAGGGATTTGTTGAGGTTCGACATCAAGTTTTCTTTCAACCTCGATCTTATCATAGATTTTGACATTAGCCAGTCCGATTTGAGGAGAGGCAACGTAGACATTCTCGGAAACCAACTGCATAATGTCTTTATCGCCGGTAAGGATAATAATCCGAAAATCATTGTTTTTGAATATTCTGGTGATGGTTCCAATCAGATCATCGGCTTCGTAACCGTCTTTTTCCAGGTGGAAAATACCAGCCGTATCAAGAGCTTTTTTGACAAGAGGAATTTGGACAATAAAAGCAGAGTCGATCTTCGGTCGTTGAGCCTGATATTCTTTAAAAAGTTTATTTCTGAAAGTTGGTTTTGGTGTATCAAAACAGGTACAGACATAATCGGGTTTGAAGTCCGAGACGACCTTATTTAACATCGAAATAAAACCGTAAATAATGTTAGTTGGTGTGCCGTCGGTTGCTTTAAAGGGAGGTAAAGCGTGGAAGGCGCGGTGCATGATAGCGTTACCGTCGATAAGAAGGAGTGTGTTCATATCAACTGTTCAATTTTTGTTTTTTACCTACAATCTTTTCAAACTCTTCTTGATCAAGACTTTCTCTTTTGATTAACTCTCCCGCTACCGCATCCAACTTTTCCCTATGTTCTTGGATGATGCTCGAAGCTTGTTTATAGGCGGTGTCGATTATTTTTTTTATCTCCTGATCTATTTTAGCCATCATTGACTGGGAAACTTTTTCTTGCTCTAGATAGGTTTTTCCCCATTCGGTTACGTCGGAGATTGGTCCATAATTGATTGGTCCCAGTTCACTCATGCCATATTCAACCACCATTGATCTAGTCATCTGAGTTGCTTGATCAAAATCATTGGCCGCTCCGGTTGTCATCTCATTAAAAACTAATTGCTCGGCCGCCCGACCACCCATCATCACCGAAATTTTTTCCAACAGATTGGTTTTGGTTTCGTGAAGTTTGTCTCTAGCGGGAGGAATAAGAGTAAAACCAAGCGCCATTCCTCGAGAAACAATCGATATCCGATGAACCGGATCGGTATGAGGAAGAAAATGGGAAATAATCGCGTGACCAGCTTCATGGTAAGCCGTCAGTTTTTTATCAAGGTCTGATTGCAGGCGCTTCTTTTCCGGTCCGAGTTTAACTTTAGTGGCGGCTTCTTCTATATCTTCCATAGTAATCTTATCGCGACCATTGCGTGCGGCATAAATAGCCGCTTCGTTAAGCATGTTTTCCAGATCGGCGCCGGAAAAGCCAACCGTTCTTTTAGCGACCTTATCCCAGTCTACTTCGGCCGTAAAGGGTTTGCCGCGAGCGTGGATTTTAGAAATGGCTTTTCTTCCTTCAAGATCGGGATAATCAACAACAATCCGACGATCAAACCGCCCCGGTCGTAGAAGCGCCGTATCGAGCAGGTCGCCTCGGTTGGTGGCGGCAATGACCACCACTTGTTCTGTCGGAGTGAAACCATCCATCTCTACCAGAATTTGATTTAAGGTTTGTTCGCGTTCGTCATGCGAAGGCATCATTCCTATAGATCGGGCCCGGCCAATGGCATCAACTTCATCAACAAAGATAATCGAAGGAGCACTTTTTTTAGCCGAAGCAAAAAGGTCGCGGACTCGGGCCGCTCCGATACCAACCAACATCTCCATGAACTCGCTGCCGGCGATTGAAAAAAAAGGAACGTTAGTTTCTCCGGCGACCGCCTTGGCCAAAAGGGTTTTGCCACAGCCGGATGGTCCGACTAGAAGTACTCCTTTAGGAGTACGAGCACCTAATTTTTTATATTTATCAGGATGTTTCAAAAAGTCGACCACTTCTTCGAGTTCCTTTTTTGCTTCTTCAACCCCAGCCACGTCGGCAAAAGTTGTGTGTGGCATATCTTTGGAAAATCTCTTTACCCGCGCCTGGCCGAAAGAAAAAACCGAATCTTGTGCTCCCTTAGCCTGACGAAAAAGAAAAATAAAAAAAGCAACCATCAAAACAGTAGGAATGATATTACTTAAAAAATTAATAATACCATTGCTACTTTGGGTGTCTTTAATAGAGATATTAATTTTTTCTGGATCAACTCCCGAGTCTCGCAAGATCTTCAGAAAGCTATCACTGGTTTCTTTATAACTTAATGCGAGTTTATCGTCTTTGTAATAGATAATCATTCGATTGTCATAAACCTCTACTTTTTTGACTTGGTTGTTTTTAATATCTTTGACAACGGTGGTAATTGATTTCTCCGGAAGATTTTTTTTCAACTCACTCGAAATTGCCTTAAAGGCGTAAAAGAGAAAAAAAATAGTAAAGAAGATAATGAAAAGATTTTTAATGTTAAAATTCATCTTAAACTCAATAATTTTTTGGATATCCATTTTCTTTCCATTTTTTTTGGCCATATTCTTTTCATTTTTTTGATTGGTCATACAAGATTATTTTAACAGAATTTTTGATAAAATTGAGAGAAACATTATTATATTGTTATACTAAAAAAACCCAGGTTTGTTATTTATTTTTTCAGTATCCACATTGTATTCTTCGATTACAGTGTGAACCCATTTTACACTGGAAATGAAATTTCCAGTGCTAATCCGCTTTTTCGCCCTGTCGGGCTGCAAACAGGAGTAAGATGGGTATACATGGCTAAATTGCTAATATGAAAATAAGGACTTTAAGAAAAAATAATACGACAAAAGTTATTAACGAAACCTTAAGGGTTCTGGAGATTGGTGGTTTGGTAATTTTTCCTTCCGATACGGTTTACGGTGCTTTAGTTGATGCGACTAATGAAATAGCAGTAAGAAGATTGGCGGAGTTTAAATCGCGTCCGCTAGGCAAAGCGGTCTCTGTTTTTGTTTCCGGTTTTTCTATGCTTAAAGATTTAGCCGTTGTTAATAAAAACCAGGAAATTCTTTTAAAAGAGTTATTGCCCGGTCCGTTTACCGTAGTTTTACAATCAAAAAACAAAGTTTGCAAACTGCTTGAATCGGAAAAAGGGACATTGGGAATAAGAATTCCCCGGCATCAGTCAATTAATCAATTAATGCGGAAGTTTAGAAGACCAGTGACAGCTACATCAGCTAATCTTTCAGGTTACGCACCCCATTATTCAATAGATCCGTTATTAAATCGCTTACCTGAGTCAAAGAAAAAGTTGATTAATTTAATTATTGATACTGGTAAACTTCCACGAAATAAGCCCTCAACCGTGATTGATTTGACTCAAGCACAAATAAAGATTTTGCGTCAAGGAGAAATTATCTTTAAAAACCAAAAAACTTATCTTTCAAAAACACCAGAACAGACGAAAAAAATCGCCCAATTTTTGGCAAACAAACTTCTTTTAAAAAGCAAATTAAAACCTGTAGTAGTCATTATAGAAGGTGAATTAGGAGTAGGCAAAACTGTTTTTGTCAAAGGAGTAGGTGAATCTTTGGGAATAAAAAACATCGTTTCACCGACCTTTGTCATTTATTATGAATACGATATAGAAAAGTCAAAAGTCAAAAGTCAAAAGTCAAAATTCATTCACCTGGATCTTTACAATATTCAGGAAAAGGAAGAGTTCAAATATTTGGAAATAGAAAGACTATTAAAACCAGGGAATATTTTAGCGTTCGAGTGGGGAGAGAAGGCGGGAGAGATTACTAATTTACTTAAAAGTAAAGGAAAGATTGTTTATGTAAAGATGGAATATATAAATGAAAAGGAGAGAGAAATCAGGGTTAATTTTTAAATATTAAACAGTTAAAGGTTAAATAAACTGTTAAAGATTAAACTGTTAAACAATATTAATTATTGTGTTTAATATTTAACCGCTTAAAAATTGTTTAATCTTTAATATTTAAGATTTAATATTTTTATGATTATTCTATCTATTGACACTTCCTGCGACGAGACATCTGTTGCGATTACCGAGGGCCGAAAAGTAATTGCTAACGTCATTTATTCCCAGATTTTATTGCATAAAAAGTGGGGTGGGGTGGTTCCTTCAATTGCTAAAAGGGCTCATGAGGAAAAAATTGATTTTGTTATCAATGAAACCTTAAAAAAAATTTTTTGGTGGCCTGTCTCGGGTTCCTTCCCGCCGATGCTCGCTTCTAAAAAGGCCGTCGCTGCGCGTCGTCGGACGCCCTCCTCCCTCGACACCCAAAAAATTTTTGACAGAATTAATTATCTGGCTGTTACTCAAGGGCCGGGACTGGCAGTGGCTCTTGAGGTTGGGATTAAAAAAGCGAAAGAGTTGGCGGAAAAATATAACAAAAAACTAATCGCGATTAATCATATGGAAGGCCATATTTATTCATGTTTTGGTCAAAACAGGCAAGGTAATCCAAAAAAAGAGTTCAGATTCCCCTATTTAGCGCTTTTAGTTTCTGGTGGGCATACTGAGTTAGTTATTTTTAGAAATCATCTTCAATATAAGATTATTGGTGAAACGATTGATGACGCAGCCGGTGAAGCTTTGGATAAAGCGGCCAAGATGTTAGGATTAGGATATCCGGGTGGGCCGGTGATTGAAAGATTAGCAACTCAAGTTAATAACAAAGATTTTTATCATTTCCCCCGGCCGATGTTAAAATCCAAAGATTTAAATTTTTCCTTTTCCGGGTTAAAAACTTCATTCTATTATTTTCTCAATAGAACCGACTCGGTTTTTAAAAAAAATCAACCTAGAACCGAGTCGGTTAAAAAACTATCCAGCTCTTTTCAAGAAGCGGTTTTTGATACGTTAATTAAAAAGACCGAAAGAGCAATAAAGTTAACCAAGATAAACAATCTGGTAGTCGGTGGAGGAGTGATTGCCAATCATCGGTTACGAAAGTTATTACGGGATTTAGCGAAGAGACATCATGGACGGGTTTTATTTCCTCCTTTCAAATATTTGACCGGAGATAACGCAGCGATGATTGGTGTTGCCGCTTTCTACAAAGCAAAAAAAGGACAGTTTGTTAAAAATATTAATAAACTGGATAGAATTCCTCGCCTGAAATTAACTTCTTGACAAATAAATTATTTTTGTTAAACTATTACTTATTAAGTATATGTTAACTATTACAAAACAATCCGATTACGGAATAATTCTTCTTTCTTATATTTATAAAAAGAATAATCAGACCAGTCTTTCAGATTTAATTAATGAAACAAAACTGCCCCAAAGATTCTTAGCTAGAATCGCGGCCACATTGGTTAAAAAAGGTCTTCTAAAAAGCCGCGAAGGAAAAAATGGCGGTTATCAAACAACAGACAAACTTAAAGTATTCTCACTTTATAACTATTTAAAAATTTTCGAAGAAAACATGTTTATCTGCAGTTGTGGAGATGAAGATTATCAATGTAAGTATGATGGTGTTTGCGGACACAAAAGCGTTCTTAAAGATAAAGTTAATAGAATTATAGTTAACCAACTTAAAAAAATTAAATTACAGCAATTAATTAAATGATTTTAATAAAAAATTATGGTTAAAAAAGTTTATCTTGATTATGCGGCGACCACCCCGGTTGATCCGCGAGTCATAAAAGCGATGATGCCTTACTTTGCAAAGAAATATGGCAACACCATGTCGCTGCATGTTTTTGGTCGGGAAGCAAGTCAAGCGATTGAGAACTCAAGAAAGATTGTCGCTGATTATATAAATGCCAAACCCGAAGAAATCTATTTTACCAGTTCGGCAACGGAAAGTAATAATCTTGCCTTAAAGGGGGTCGCTTTTGCCAATAGGCAACGTAAAAAACATCTAATTGTTTCCCGAGTAGAACATGACTGCGTATTAGAAAGCAGTCGTTGGTTAAGAAACCAAGGATTTGAAGTAGATTATCTTTCAGTTGACAAGCACGGTTTGGTTGATGTCAATAAGCTGAAAAAACTAATAAAAAAAGAAACGTTACTCGTCTCGGTAATTCACGGTAATAACGAGGTAGGAACAATTCAAGATATTGCTAATATTGGCAAACTTTGCCAAAAAAAAGGAGTTTATTTTCACACGGACGTTGCTCAAAGCTTAGGAAAAGTAAAAATTAATGTTTCAACAATGAACATTGATTTATTAACCGCATCATCTCATAAGATTTACGGTCCAAAAGGAGCTGCTTGTCTTTATGTGCGAAATGGTGTTATTATCGAACCGATTATTCACGGGGGAGGACATGAAAGAGGATTACGGTCGTCAACATCAAATGTAGCCGCTATTGCTGGTTTTGCAAAAGCAGTTGAGATTTTAAAAGATAAAGGAGATAAGGAAAACAAAAGAATTACTTATCTAAGAGACTATTTGATTGAAAAAATTTTAAAAAAAATTCAAGACACACAACTTAATGGAGATAAATTTAAAAGACTATCAAACAATATTAATATTTCTTTTTTCGGAGTAGAAGGAGAATCTTTGTTGTTAGAGCTAGATCATTATGGAATTGCGGTTTCGACGGGCTCTGCCTGTTCTTCAAAGACACTTGAGCCCAGCCATGTATTATTGGCACTTGGTCTGTCACCGGCAGAGGCCCATGGGTCATTACGAATTAGTTTGGGCCGTTGGACTACTAAAACTGATATTGAATATTTTATTAATATCTTGGTAAAATCAGTTAAAAAATTAAGAAAGATTTCACCGGCATATGTTTTACACTAAACAAACCTTAAAACATTTTCGTAACCCACACAACTATGGTGAAATTAAAAACCCTGATGGAGAGGGTGAGGCAGGTAATATTATCTGTGGGGATCTAATGAATCTTTACCTAAAAGTAAAAAAAACTAAAAATGGAGTTGAGATTATTGACGCAGTTAAGTTCAAAACCTACGGTTGTGCGGCTGCAATTGCAACCAGTTCTGTAATTACTGATTTAGTTAAAGGAAAAACAGTTGATCAAGCGTTAAAGATAGGTAAAAAAGATATTATTGATACATTAAATGGACTACCGCCAATTAAAATTCACTGTTCAATTTTAGCAATAGATGCACTTGGTGAAGCAATCTATCAGTATTTATTTAAAAATAATCGTCCGATTCCCTTATCTCTCCAAAAAACCCATGAGCGAATTGAAATAGGAAAAAAAGAAATAAAAGAAAGATATGCTAAATGGCTTTCAATTAGTAAAAAATAAATTGAAATAATACTTGGGATTGTTTACTATTAAAATACATTATTAATTAATATAAGGAAAAACTTTTATTATGGACAATCAAAGTCTAAAAGATACAAATAATCCATCGGGTCCTGTTCGGACGAGAAATTTAAAAATTAAAGTAGACCGTGATCTTTGTATTGGTGCGGCAACCTGTGTCGCAATTGCCCCAAAAACTTTCGTTTTGGATTCAGAGGCAAAAGCGATTATCCTCGACAGTGTTGATCAAGAGACCGAAGCTAGTATTATTGATGCAGCTAAAGGGTGTCCGGTGGCGGCGATTATTATTGAAGATAAGAAGGGAAATAGGATATTTCCGAAATAATTTAAAAATCTCGGATACGCATTTTTTATACCTGCCAATGTGAAAAAGTTGGGTAATGTAAAATAAACGCCTCGACGCAAGTGGCCGATAAAAAATTCGTATTCCTCAATTTTTTTTATGGACTTTATAGACTAAATATGAATTTTACTTGGAAAATTGGTGGTGAGGCGGGATTTGGCATAATGACAACTGGTTTGGTTTTTTCAAAGATTGCCAGCCGGTCTGGTTTTCATATTTTTGACTATGTCGAATATCCGTCACTTATCCGCGGTGGTCACAATGCTTATGAAGTTCATGTTGCTGATTTTGAAGTAACTCACCTTAAACCAATAGTTGATATTTTGATTTGCTTAAACAAGGAAACTTTCGAAAAACACTCTTCCAATCTTAATAAAGACAGTTTTGTTATTTATGATAAAAAAGAGTTTAAGCTTGAGGGAGATTACAAAAAGATTGATGTTCCTTTTAAAAAAATTTTAGCGGAATTAAAAGGTCAGGGTGTGATGAAAAATACGATTGCTCTTGGTGCATCACTGGCGATAATCGGTGGAGAAATCAATGAGCTATTAAAGATAATCACCGAACAGTTTGAAAAAAAAGGAGAAGAAATTATTAGTTTTAATAAAAAGTTTGCCGAGGCGGGATTTAACTATGCCAAAAGCAACTATAAAAAATTCCTTACCAACTGGTTAACGAAAAAAAATCCTAAAGGAAGTTTGGTGATGACCGGTAACGACGCTTTTTCCTTGGGTTCGATTATCGCCGATTGCCGTCTTTACTGCGCTTATCCAATGACTCCCTCGAGTTCGGTTCTGTCGACCTTAGCCGCCTGGCAAGATAAGACTGGGATGGTAGTTCGTCATGCTGAGGATGAAATTTCTGTCATCAATACCGCTTTAGGTAGTTCTTTTGCCGGAGCTCGTTCGGCGGTTGGGACCTCAGGTGGTGGGTTCGCCTTAATGGTTGAGTCGATATCTTTGGCTGGTATTACAGAAACTCCTATAGTTATCTTTATTGCTCAACGTCCTGGTCCAGCTACCGGTATGCCGACTTGGACCGAACAGGGCGATCTGCTTTTTGCCGTACACGCCGGTCACGGAGAGTTTCCAAAAATAGTTTTGGCACCTGGAGACGTTAAAGAAATGATTGAGTTAACAACCAAAGCTTTCAATTTAGCGGATATTTATCAAACACCAGTGATTATTCTTTCCGATATGCTGCTCTCAGAATCTCATCGATCTCTGGAGAAAAAATGGCTAGACGATTTTGTTAAAAGATATGAAATAGATAGAGGAAAACTTATTAATAATTCAAAATTCAATCCCGCCAAAGGCGGGACAAAATTACAAATTAAAAGTCAAAATTTTTTAAGATATAAAATAACTAATGATGGCATATCACATAGGTTGATGGCCGGCACGCCTGGATATTTTTATCAGGCAAACTCGTATGAGCATTTGGAAGATGGACACACGACTGAAGAAAGTAAAGAAAGACTCAAACAGGTTAATAAAAGAAATAAAAAAACCATTACTTATTTAACAAAACATTTCCAATTACCAAAAACCTATGGAGATATTAATCAGGCAGAAATAATTTTTGTTGCCTGGGGGAGTATTAAAGGCTCAATATTAGAAACGCAAAAACGACTTTTGGAAAAAGGAAAAAAATCAGCTCTTATTCATTTTAATCATACATATCCTTTGGATAAAGACAAAATCATACCTTTGTTTAAAAATGGCAAAAGACATATTTTAGTGGAAAATAATTCACAGGGTCAATTTGGCAAATTGCTGCAGCAAGAAACGGGGATAGAGATAAAAGAAAAGATATTAAACTATGACGGCCGACCAATTTGGCCGGAAGAAATTGTGAGGAAAATATAGCCGTTATAATCGTTATAACAATTATAAAAATTATATGTCATTAATACAAGATTTCACCGGTTATCCTCCCACCTGGTGTCCTGGCTGTGGTAATCATGGAATTGGTATTGCGCTTAAGTCCGCTTTAGTCGGCTTGGGGCTTAACCCTTCAACCGTTTTTGCGGTTTTTGGTATCGGTTGTTCGGGCAACATGAATGATTTTTTAAATGCTTATGCCATTCACGCTCTTCATGGTCGAGCAATACCAAATGCAATTGGTATAAAAATCGCCAATCATCAAACCAAGGTAATTGCCATTGTCGGTGATGGTGATTGTTACGGAGAAGGAGGCAATCATTTTTTACATGCTTGTCGCGGCAATCACGATATTACCGTTGTTGTCCATGATAACAGTGTTTATGGTTTGACTACAGGTCAAGTAGCGCCAACGGCCCGAAAAGGATATAAATCAAAGTCGACACCGGCGGGAATAATAGAAGTTCCGATTAATCCTTTAGCCCTGGCTCTGACTCAAGGGGCAACATTTGTGGCTCAGGTTTTTGCCGGTAATGTTTCTCAAATGATTGAGATCATTAAACTGGCGATTCAACATCGTGGTTTTTCCCTGGTTAATGTTTTGCAACCCTGCGTTAGCTTTAATAAAATTAACAACTATCAATATTATCAAAAAAGAGTCTATTTTTTGGCTAACGAATACCAAAAAAATAATTTTGAACTAGCGATGAAAAAAGTCGTAGAGGTGAATAAAGAAAAATTTCCCTTAGGAGTTATTTACCAAGTAGAAAAACCAACTTTTACCGATCAATTGCCTCAGATAAAGAAAGAAGTTCTGATAGAAAAAGATCGTTTCACTGATTTTTCGTCTTTGGTTAAAGAATTTACATAAGTTTCATAAATTTTTATATAATTTTTTTGAACGGAAAAAATATTTTAGAAAGTTGTAACAGGCTAAAAAAACTATAGGTTAGACTGTTTTTTATTGATATTGACAGTTAGCAATTAATCTGTTATACTGCTAAATGAGATGACATTTACAATTAGAGCTCCAGAACAATCTATCTATCCATTAGTGGCTATTCGTGAGGAAATTGTCTTCCCGGCGACGGAAAACGTACTGGTTTTTGGTCGATCGAGAAGTGTTAACGCCATTAATGAAGCTTTAAAAAAAGACAAAAAAATTGTTTTAGTCGCCCAAAAAAATCCTAATCTAGACGACCCAAAACAAAACGAAGTTTATTTAGTTGGTGTATTGGCAACGGTAGAAAAAACGATTGTTGGTGAAAAAGGGGAAATCAGCGCCTTAGTCAAAGGAGTTGAAAAAGTAAAAATAATCGAATTTACCAAAGAAGAACCTTATTATGAGGTAAGAACCGAGCCGATGACTGAAAAGATTATTGACGATGAAGAAGCAAAAGCGATGGTTAAGCATATCTCTAATCAAATAAAACAGGCGATTAATTTAGGTAAGCCGGTTGATTTCAGTTTTCTGGTTAATATCTTAAACGTCATCAATCCCAAAGACTTTGCCAATCAAGTGGCGGTGATTTTAGATCTTCGTCCGGATGAAAGACAGGCGCTTTTAGAAGAAACTGATATTAAGGTGAGACTGAAGAAAGAAGTTTCATACATCGATCGTGAGATAAAAGTTCTAGAAATTGAACAAAGCATTTCCTCGAAGACGCAAAAAAAGTTTGAGCGGGGAATGCGAGAAACGGTGTTGAGAGAAAAGATGAAGACGATTGAGGAAGAGTTAGGGAAAAAAGAAGACAATAAAGAAATTAGCCAATATCGAGAAAAAATTAAAAAAGCGATGATGCCAAAAGAGGTGGAAGAAAAAGCTCTAAAAGAACTCAAGCGTCTAGATCAAATGTCTCAATTTAATCCCGAGACCTCCTACGTTAGAACATATCTTGATTGGTTAGTCGAACTACCATGGTCGATCGCCTCGGCTAATGACGTAGAAATCAAAAAGGCAATGAAAATTCTGGAGGATGACCACTATGGTTTAAAAAAAATAAAAGAAAGAATTCTTGAATATTTAGCAGTGATGGAGTTGGCCAAAAAGCGCGCAGAGAAAAAAGATTTAAAGGATAAAAATAAAAAGAAAAATGCCCAGCCAACGATTCTTTGTTTTGTTGGCCCACCAGGAGTTGGTAAGACATCACTTGGTCGGTCGATCGCCCGCGCCTTGGGAAGAAAATTTGTCAAGATGTCTCTGGGAGGGATAAGAGATGAGGCCGAGATCAGGGGTCATAGAAGGACCTATGTCGGTGCTCTACCAGGACGAATTATCCAGGGGATCAAACAGGCGGGGACAAGAAACCCAGTTTTTATGTTGGATGAAATAGATAAAGTTGGTCGTGACTATCGAGGTGACCCATCAGCCGCTCTGCTTGAGGCACTTGACCCGGAACAAAATCACGCTTTTTCTGATCATTATCTGGAGGTAGATTTTGATCTTTCTGGCGTCTTCTTTATTACTACGGCTAATATCCTGGATACAATCCCAGACGCCTTACTTGACAGATTAGAAATAATCCATTTTCCTGGTTATACCGAAGATGAAAAATATGAGATTGCGAAAAGGCATCTTTTGATGAAACAACTTATCGCTCACAATTTGGTGGAGAAAGAAGCCAAGATTACCGAAAACGCTTTGAAATTAATCATTCGACGCTATACGAGAGAAGCCGGCGTCAGAGAGTTGGAAAGACAGATTGCCACAATTTTTAGGAAGATAGCTCGGGAAATTATTGAGAATCGTCCAAAAGGCAATCATCCTCTGGATGAAAAAACAGTTAATGCCTCTGATCTTCATAAATATTTAGGTCCATTTAAATATTCGTCACAGATGATTGAGGAAAAAGATACGGTTGGTATTTCTACTGGTTTAGCCTGGACTCAGGCCGGTGGCGACATCCTTTTTATCGAGGTGGCGGTAATGCCGGGAAAAGGCCAGTTGACTCTCACCGGTCACCTGGGCGAAGTGATGAAAGAGTCCTGCCAGGCGGCCCTGTCTTATATCAGATCACGCTGGGACGTTTTTGGATTAACCAAGGAATTCTTTAGTAAGCTTGATATTCATGTTCATGTCCCGGAAGGAGCCGTTCCTAAAGACGGACCGTCGGCCGGTACCGCGATCACTGCCGCCATGGTTTCCGCCCTCACCAAAGTCCCGGTTAAAAAAGATGTTGGGATGACTGGAGAAATAACTCTACGTGGAAGAGTTCTTGAGATTGGTGGGATAAAGGAGAAGGTGGTTGCTGCTCATCGTGCCAACATAAAAACAATCATTTTACCCAAAGAAAATAAAAAAGACCTGGAAGATATTGCTCAATATGTTCTTAAAGATTTACACTTTGTTTTTGTCGAACACATGGATCAGGTGTTAAAAGTGGCGTTGAAAAATAACTAAGACTTATTTAATTCTCTTTCTCCCAAGAGGAAAATTATCTCAAAAAAACTTACCATCTTGACAGTGACCGCGCATAGATGGTATATTGAGTTTAATGACAAAAGGAAAAATAAAACTAAAATATGGAGAAATAGTCAAAGGAATATTCATGGCGTTAGCCGAAGCTAATGCTGCTGCTTCTGCTCGGATTCACCCAAACATCTTTGTTATCATTGATGAAATTTATAAATATATAAAAGAAAAATCAAATTCAAAGATTCCTAAAAACAAGATAAAAAGAGCTCTTAAAACGTTAGAGAAAAAAGAGATTTTATATTTAGAAGAAAAAGATAACAAGGTTTTTGTTCATATAAAAGACAAGAAAAACGTTTTAGTTCAAAAATATTCTTTGAAAGCTTTACTTGATTTTAAAAAGAAAAGCAAAAAGTGGGAAGGAAAATGGTTTTTGGTGATTTTTGATGTTCCCGAGAAACAAAAGAACAAACGAGACTATATGCGAAGATTCTTAGTCGATTTAGGTTTTTATCCG